>JBDTGE010000177.1:0-7709 GCA_039937575.1 Jatrophihabitantaceae bacterium | reverse complement strand
TCGCCGTCGCCGTCAGCCAGGTCGCGATCGCGGCCGGCCGGGACGACACGCTGCCGATGCTCACCGGGGTCCGCCTGGAGATCGACGGGGCCAAGCTGACCCTGGCGGCGACCGACCGCTACCGCCTGGCCGTCCGGGAGCTGGCGTGGAGCCCTCAGGATCCCTCGGCTGACGCGGTTCAGGTGCTGGTTCCGGCCCGCACGCTGGCCGACGCGGCCAAGAGCCTGGCCCACAGTGACAGCCTGACGATCGCGCTTTCCTCGGGCGCGACCGGCGAGGGAATCATCGGCTTCACCGGGACGAGCAACGGGCGGGCCAGCCGGACCACCACCCGCCTGCTGGATGCGACCTTCCCGCCGTACCGCTCGTTGCTGCCGACCGAGTGGGCGTCATCGGCCGAGGTGAACGTCGGCCCGCTCGTCGAGGCGGTCAAGCGCGTTGCCCTGGTCGCCGACCGCAACGCGCCGGTCCGGCTGGAGTTCGGTGACGCCTCGGTCGCCCTGAGCGCGGGCGGCGAGGACGAAGGCCGGGCCGAGGAACAGCTCGAGGTCGGCTACGAGGGTGAGCCGATCACGACCGCGTTCAACCCGCAGTTCCTGCTGGACGGGCTCGGTTCCCTCTCGAGCGGGAGTGCGCGCCTGCTGTTCACGTCCTCGAACAAGCCGGTGGTGCTGCGGCCGACGGCGGCGATCTCGGGAGCCGACCAGGCCGGAGCCTCGCAGGGCTCCGAGTACACGTACCTGATCATGCCGGTACGACTGCCCGGCTGATCGGCCGATGTACGTACGGCACCTGTCGGTCCACGACTTCCGCAGCTGGGAGTCGGCCGACGTCGACTTCGATCCGGGTGTCTCGGTCCTGATCGGGCCCAACGGTCAGGGCAAGACGAACCTGGTCGAGGCCATCGGCTACGTGGCCACGCTGTCCAGCCATCGGGTTCCGAGCGACGCCCCGCTGGTGCGCAGCGGGTGTGAGCGGGCCACGATCGGCACCGCGATCGTGGCCGACGGCCGCGAGCTGCGGGTCGAGCTGGAGATCACGCCGGGTCGGGCCAACCGGGCGCGGCTGAACGGATCACCGGTGCCGAGGCCGCGCGAGGTGCTCGGTGCGCTGCGCTGGGTCCTGTTCGCTCCCGAGGACCTGGCGATCGT
This sequence comes from Jatrophihabitantaceae bacterium, assembly GCA_039937575.1. Classification (GTDB taxonomy): domain Bacteria; phylum Actinomycetota; class Actinomycetes; order Mycobacteriales; family Jatrophihabitantaceae; genus JBDTGE01. The sequence continues at coordinate 6,558 of JBDTGE010000177.1, read as the reverse complement.
GCGAGGCGACCCGAGCGAACGGCGGCGCCTGCTGGACGAGCTGGTGGTGGCTCGCTCGCCCCGGATGGCCGGGGTGCGGGCCGACTACGACCGGGTACTCAAGCAGCGCGCGGCCCTGCTGAAGTCATCCGGCGCCGCGCGGCGGTCGGGGACGAACAACGACCTGCGGACCCTGGACGTGTGGGACGGCCACCTGGCCGGGAACGGCGCCCAGCTGCTGAGCGCCCGGCTGGCCGCACTTCGGGATCTGCGACCGCACGCGGTCCAGGCGTATGCCCAGGTCGCGCCGGCCAGTGCTCCGCTCACCCTGGCCTACTCGAGCTCGCTGGCCGGCTCTCTGCCCGAACTGCTCGAACACGACGTCGTGCCCGAGACCGTGGTGATCGAGGCGGCGCTGCTCGCCGAGCTGGCCCGGATGCGTCCGGCCGAGCTCGAGCGGGGTGTCAACCTCGTCGGCCCGCACCGCGATGACCTCGATCTCGGACTCGGCGTGCTCCCGGTGCGCGGCTACGCCAGTCATGGCGAGGGCTGGTCGGTGGCGCTGGCCCTTCGGTTGGGCAGCTACGAGCTGCTGCGTGCGGACTTCCCGCGCGCCGCCGAGCCGATCCTGGTGCTGGACGACGTGTTTGCCGAGCTCGACGTACGCCGGCGCGCTCAGCTGGCACTGGTCGCCGGCAAGGCCGAACAGTCGATCGTCACCGCTGCCGTGGCCTCTGATGTCCCGGAAGAACTCGGCGGCGCGAGCTATGACGTACTCGAGGGAGCGGTGCGTCGTGTCCGGTGATCAGCCGGGCGATCCACGTTCGGACGGGATCGAGGAGATCCAGGTCACAGGGTTATCCACAGGCACCGGTGGAAAACCCCAGGAACCTGTGGACGAGCAGCTCGAAGACCCGGTTCGGGCGGCACTGGCCGGGGCACAGGGCATCGCACGGGGCAAGCCGGTACGTCCGAGCAAGGTGGCCCGACGCCGGCTACGGGATGAGAACATGCGGGGCCGCGAGCGCGGTGGTTACTCCGGGCCACGTCCGGACGAGACCGATCCCCAGCCGGTCGGCCGCGTCCTGGCCGGCTACGTCCAGGCTCGGGGCTGGCAGCGGCCACTGAGCGAGGCCCGGGTCTTCTCGGACTGGGCGCACATCGTCGGCGCCGACGTTGCGGCCCACTGCACGCCGACGACGCTGCGTGAGGGCGAGTTGAAGGTGACAGCGGAGTCGACCGCCTGGGCCACCCAGCTGCGGCTGCTGAGTTCGAGCCTGCTGGCCCGGCTCGCCGCGGAGGTCGGCCCGGAGGTGGTGCACCGGCTGCACGTCGTCGGGCCGTCGGCGCCGACCTGGAAGCACGGACGGTTCTCGGTTCGGGGGTCACGCGGGCCGCGGGACACATACGGCTGATCGCGACGAGACCAGCGCCGGAGCACCTCGCGCATAGGTCACCGTGAGGACGCGCGAACACGTGGTCCAGTGGCGATATCAGGCGCGTTGAGACCCCATCGTGTCAGCCACATCGGCTAGACTGGAAGGCGAATCACTGGGGTTGACGTCGCGGGTGAATCACGCGCCGCGTCCGCCCCATGTTCGTGTCTGAAATGTACGCCAACCGCTGCCGGATCCCGGTGGCCGAACGCCGCATGTGTGGCAAGAGAGGTTCATGCCAGTGCCAAGCAGCGCCGCCCGGAGCGAATACACCAGCCAGTCGATGACCGTGCTCAAGGGTCTGGAGGCGGTGCGCAAGCGGCCCGGCATGTACATCGGCTCGACCAGTGAACGCGGCCTGCACCACCTGGTTCAGGAGGTCGTGGACAACTCCGTCGACGAGGCACTCGCCGGCTACTGCACCCGCATCGACGTGACCCTGCTCGAGGACGGTGGGGTGCGCGTCGTCGACAACGGCCGCGGCATCCCGGTCGACGTCAACGCCGAACTCAAGATGACCGGCGTCGAGGTCGCGCTGACCACCCTGCACGGCGGCGCCAAGTTCGACAGCGACTCCTACGCGGTGTCCGGCGGCCTGCACGGCGTCGGCGTCTCGGTCGTCAACGCGCTGTCCGACCACCTGGACGTGCGGATCGAGCGGGACGGATACGCCTGGACCCAGTCCTACGTCGACCAGAAGGCCGTCGCGCCGCTGCTGCGGGGCGAGCGGACCAAGGCCACGGGGACGTCGGTCACCTTCTGGGCCGACGGCACGATCTTCGAGACGACCACCTACTCGTTCGAGACGATCAGCCGCCGGTTGCAGGAGATGGCGTTCCTGAACAAGGGGCTGACGATCACGCTCCGCGACGAGCGCAACGAGAAGATCGTGGACGAGGACGACGCCTCGGTCGGCCAGACGGCCAAGAAGGTGGCCAAGGACATCGTCTATCACTACCCCGGCGGCATCGCCGACTTCGTCAAGCACCTGAACGCCAGCAAGACCCCGATCCACAAGTCGGTGATTAACTTCGAGGCCGAGGACAAGACGAACCGGCTCTCGGTCGAAGTCGCGATGCAGTGGAACGAGAGCTACTCCGAGAGCGTGTACACCTTCGCCAACACCATCAACACCCACGAGGGCGGCACCCACGAGGAGGGCTTCCGGGCCGCGCTGACCTCCTGCGTGAACAAGTGGGCCGAGGACAAGAAGATCCTCAAGGCCAGCGACGACAAGCTCACCGGTGACGACATCCGCGAGGGCCTGGCGGCGATCGTCTCCATCAAGCTCGGCGATCCGCAGTTCGAGGGCCAGACCAAGACCAAGCTCGGCAACTCCAGCGCCAAGTCCTTCGTCCAGAAGGTGTGCAACGAGTGGCTGGCCGACTGGTTCGAGCGCAACCCGGCCGAGGGCCGCGCGATCGTCACCAAGGCCTCGCAGGCCGCTCGGGCCCGCAAGGCGGCCCAGCAGGCCCGCAAGCTGGCCCGCAAGAACGCGCTCGACACGATGGGCATGCCGGGCAAGCTGTCGGACTGCCGCTCGACCGACCCGGAGCAGAGCGAGCTCTACATCGTCGAGGGCGACTCGGCCGGCGGCTCGGCCAAGTCGTGCCGTGACTCGATGTTCCAGGCGATCCTGCCGATCCGCGGCAAGATCATCAACGTCGAGAAGGCCCGCATCGACCGGGTGCTGAAGAACAACGAGGTGCAGTCGCTGATCACGGCGATGGGCACCGGCATCCACGACGACTTCGACATCAGCAAGCTGCGCTATCACAAGATCGTGCTGATGGCCGACGCCGACGTCGACGGCCAGCACATCACCACGCTGCTGCTGACCTTGCTGTTCCGGTTCATGCGGCCGCTGATTGAGCACGGTCACGTGTACCTGGCCGCGCCCCCGCTGTACAAGATCAAGTGGTCCAAGGGCGAGCCGGGCTACGCGTACTCAGAGAAGGAGCGCGACGGCCTGATCGAGGTCGGCCAGAGCGCCGGTCGCCGGCTGCCGAAGGACGATGCGATTGCCCGGTACAAGGGCCTGGGCGAGATGAACTCCAAGGAGCTGTGGGAGACCACGATGGACCCGGCGCACCGGATCCTGCGCCTGATCACGCTCGATGACGCCGCGACGGCCGACGAGCTGTTCACCGTGCTGATGGGTGAGGACGTCGAAGCCCGCCGCTCCTTCATCATCCGCAACGCCCGCGACGTCCGCTTCCTCGATATCTAAAGGGAAAACATGACTGACATCACCGAACCGCCCGGCTACGACCGGATCGAGCCGGTCGACATCCAGACCGAGATGCAGCGCAGCTACATCGACTACTCGATGTCGGTCATCGTCGGGCGCGCGCTGCCGGACGTGCGGGACGGCCTCAAGCCCGTGCACCGCAAGATCCTCTACGGCATGTACGACTCGGGCTTCCGGCCCGATCGCAACTACGTCAAGTGCGGGCGCGTCGTCGGTGACGTCATGGGCAACTACCACCCGCACGGTGACTCGGCGCTGTACGACGCCTTGGTCCGGATGGCCCAGACCTGGTCACTGCGCTACCCGATGATCGACCCGCAGGGCAACTTCGGCTCGCCGGGCAACGACCCCGCGGCGGCGTACCGGTACACCGAGTGCCGGCTCAAGCCGCTGGCCATGGACATGCTCCGGGACATCGACAAGGACACCGTCGACTTCATCCCGAACTACGCCGGCAACACGGTCGAGCCGGTCATCCTCCCCGCGCGCATCCCGAACCTGCTGGTCAACGGCTCCGAGGGCATCGCGGTCGGGATGGCCACCCGCATCCCGCCGCACAACCTGCGCGAGGTGGCCGCCGGCGTCGCCTGGGCGCTGGATCACCCGGACGCCACGGATAGCGAGCTGCTCGAGGAGCTGCTCCGGTTCGTCCCCGGTCCGGACTTCCCGACCAAGGCGCTCATCGTCGGCCGCGACGGCATCGAGGACGCGTACCGCACCGGCCGCGGGTCGATCCGGATGCGGGCGGTCGTGAACGTCGAGGAGGACGCCAAAGGGCGCACCATCCTGGTCGCGACCGAGCTGCCGTACCAGGTCAACCCGGACAACCTCGTCGAGTCGATGGCCGTGCTGGCCAAGGACGGGAAGGTCGCCGGCATCGCCGACATCAACGACGAGTCCTCCGACCGCATCGGCATGCGGATCGTCGTCACCCTCAAGCGCGACGCGGTGGCCAAGGTGGTGCTGAACAACCTGTTCAAGCACACCCAGCTGCAGACCACGTTCGGCGCCAACATGCTGGCGATCGTCGACGGGGTTCCCCGCACGCTGCGCCTGGACCAGTTCGTCACGCACTACGTGAACCACCAGGTCGAGGTCATCGTCCGGCGCACCAAGTACCTGCTCAAGCAGGCCGAGGAGCGCGCCCACATCCTGCGCGCCCTGCTCAAGGCCCTGGACCAGCTCGACGCCGTCATCGCGCTCATCCGCAACTCGCCTTCGGCCGACGAGGCCCGGGGCGGCCTGATGCAGCTGCTGGAGATCGACGAGACCCAGGCCGTCGCGATCCTCGACCTGCAGCTGCGCCGGCTGGCTGCGCTCGAGCGGCAGAAGATCGTCGACGAGGCCGCCGAGATCGAAGCGAAGATCTCCGACTACCTCGACATCCTGGCCAAGCCCGGCCGGCAGCGGCAGATCATCCGCGACGAGATGAACGAGATCGTCGACAAGTACGGCGACGCGCGCCGGACGGTGCTCGTGCCCTACGACGGCGATGTGTCGATGGAGGACCTCATCGCCAACGAGGAGGTCGTCGTCACCGTCACCCGGACCGGGTACGCCAAGCGGACCAAGACCGACCTCTACCGCGCGCAGCGCCGGGGCGGCAAGGGCGTGCAGGGCGCGGCGCTGAAGACCGACGACATCGTCGAGCACTTCTTCGTCACGTCCACCCACGACTGGATCCTGTTCTTCACCAACAAGGGCCGGGTGTACCGGGCCAAGGCCTACGAGCTGCCGGAGGCCAACCGCAACGCGCGCGGCCAGCACGTCGCGAACCTGCTGGCGTTCCAGCCGGACGAGAGCATCGCCGAGGTCATCACCCTCAAGAACTACGAGGTCTCGCCCTACCTGGTGCTGGCCACCAAGCACGGGCTGGTCAAGAAGACCAAGCTCACCGACTTCGACTCCAACCGCTCCGGCGGGGTCATCGCGATCAACCTGCGCGATGACGACGAGCTGATCGACGCCGCGCTGGTCTCCTCCGACGACGACCTGCTCCTGGTGAGCCGCAAGGCCATGTCGATCCGGTTCCGGGCCGACGATGAGACCCTGCGGCCGATGGGCCGGGCGACGTCCGGGGTGTTCGGCATGCGGTTCAACACCGGGGACGAACTGCTCGCCATGGAGGTAGTCCGCGACGACCTGGACGACGTGGAAATCTTGGTCGCGACTGAGGGCGGCTACGCCAAGCGCACCAGAATCGAGCAGTATCCGGTGCAGGGACGTGGCGGTAAGGGCGTCCTCACCGCGCGTATCGTCTCGACCCGAGGTGGGTTGGTCGGCGCCGTGGCGGTCAGTTCGAAGGACGAGATCTACGCGATCACGTCCGACGGAGTGGTCATCCGCACGAAGGCGGCGGAGGTTCGCCGGGCACAACGCCAGACCATGGGCGTGCGCCTGATGAACCTGCCCGAGGGCGTCAATGTGGTCGCCGTCGCCCGCAATGCCGACGAACCGGACGAGCAGGAGTAGGTAATGACGCAGGCACATGGGGGCCCGAGCTTCGGCCAGGCACTGAGCTCCGGCGGCGATTTCGGGGCCACCACCGTGTCGGGTCAGACCCGGCCGAAGGTGGACGAGGCCGGCCCCACGTCGACGGTTCCGACCGTCACCGACCCGTCGAACGCTTTCACCCCCCGCGGAGCGGGCCCGGCGGCCGGGACGCACGCTGCACCGTTCGCTCCACCGGCGTCCGCTCCGTCCGCGCCCGGCAAGCCCAGCATCCGGGCTCGGGCCCGTGGGCCGCGTCGGGCCCGGCTGCAGCTGCGCCACATCAACCCGTGGACGGTCTTCAAGTTCGCCTGCGCCCTGTCGATCGCGTTGTTCTTCATCTGGCTGCTGACCGTCGCCGCGCTGTACGGCATTCTCGATGCGACCGGGGTGATCGGGCGG
>JBDTGE010000176.1:0-15613 GCA_039937575.1 Jatrophihabitantaceae bacterium | reverse complement strand
ACTCGCGACGTAGGTGACCACTCGCGGGACGGGGGCGGCCCACCGGACCACTCGCGGGGTCAGGACAGGCCCAGGTCGTCGAGCGTGTACGCCGCCCGGAACGGCAACCCCGCGGCCTCGATCGCCGCCCGGCCGCCCCGATCGACGATCAGGGCCACGCCCACCACGTCGGCACCGGCGTCCCGCGCACCCTCGACGCCACTCAACGGGCTGCCGCCGGTCGTGGAGACGTCCTCGACCACGACGACGCGTCGGCCGGAGATCGACGGCCCCTCGACCCGCTGCTGCATCCCGTGTGCCTTGCCGGACTTGCGGACGACGAACGCATCGACCGCGCCACCGGAGGCGTGCATCATCGCGCCGGCGACCGGATCGGCCCCGAGGGTCAGCCCGCCGACCGCGTCGTAGTCCCAGCCGGCCGTCACCTCGCGCATGACCCGGCCGACCAGTGGCGCAGCCTGCCGGTGCAGCGTGATCCGCCGCAGGTCGATGTAGTAGTCGGCCTCCAGGCCCGAGGACAGGGTCACCCGGCCGTGGACGACGGCGATGTCCTTGATCAGCTGCAGCAGTTCGTCACGATCGCTCACGGCAGCAACCCTATCCGCGGGGCAGTCGTCAGTACTTGCGGCGGGACATGATCACGCGCAGCAGCGGGCGGGGCACGACCCGGGACGCGCCGACGAGCGCCTTGTACTGCCGGGTCGGCACGCTGACCGGCTTGCCGCGCGCGGCGTCGGCGAGCCCTTCGCGCACCACCACCGACGCGTCGAGCCACATCCGGTCCGGCACGTGCGACATGTCCGCGTGCGCCCGCTGGTGGAACTCGGTGCGCGTGAAGCCGGGGCAGATGGCGGTCACGGTGACGCCCGTGTCCGCGAGCTGTACGGCGAGCGCTTCACTGAACAGCGTCACCCATGCCTTGCTGGCACCGTACGTCGCGTTCGCGCCTCGCGGGACGAACGCCGAGACGGAGGAGATGTTGATGATCTGCCCGGAGCCACGCGCGGTCATCGCCGGTGCCGCCGCGTGGGTCACCCGCAGCACGGAACGCACGTTCAGGTCGAGCTGACGCTCCTCCTCGGCCAGCGTCGCGGTCCCGAACGGCTTGTACGTGCCGATCCCGGCGTTGTTGACCAGGACGTCGATCGGCCGGGCCGGATCGCTCACCCGCGCCGCGACAGCGGCACATCCCTCGTCGGTGACCAGGTCCGCGGTCAGCACCTCGACCTCGACGTGATGAGCGCGGGTCAGCTCGTCCCGCGTGGCCTGCAGCCGTGCGGTGTCCCGGGCGACCAGGACGAGGTCGTGCCCCGACGCCGCCAGTTGCCGAGCGAACTCGGCCCCGAGGCCGGCTGTCGCCCCGGTGACGAGCGCGGTACTCAAGGGGTTTCGGTCCGCCGCGACTTGCTCGCCTTGGCCCGGGTCCGCGCCAGCTCAGCGCCTTTGGCGACCGCGTCAGCCTCGACTCGCACCTTCGCCTTCGACCGGGGCCGGGACGGGTTGGCCGACTCGGTTCGGGGCGCCTGGGCCTCGGTCGCCGGGGCCGGGCGTGGGCCGAACAGCGAGCCGCGACCGGCGGGCCGCCCGCTGCCGGCGGCGCCGCGCGCTCCGCCACCGAACATCGCGCCCAGCCCCGGACGCGCGGGCGCGCCCTCCGGCCGGCTGGCCGCCTTGCAGGCCCGGAAGTACTTCAGCGAGGCCGGTAGCAGCACGAGCACGATGATCGCGATCGACGACACCCCGATCAGGACCCCGGCGAACTTCGGAAGGGTCGGGAAGCCCGAGACTGGGATGAGCGCGAACGGGCCGCTGGTCAAAATGAGGATGACTATCAGGCCCCATCGCGCACCGGACGCGCCGCGCGGCCGTCGCAGGCCGTAGGCGAGAAAGGCCACCGCCAGGCAGACGACGACGCCCTGGACCAACGCTCCATTGCGCAGCGAGGACAGGTCGTGCGCGATGTCGGCTGACGTGTAGGGCGACTTGTGGTTCTTGCCCGTCGCCTTGTTGTTGGAGTTGATTGCGTACTGAGTGAGTTCGCTGGTGTATCCGCGCAGCAGCAGTCCACGGGCCAGCGTGAACACGATGAAGGCCCCGGCGGCGATCGTGGCCCACTTGATCGTCGGCGGCAGCGGCACGGTCGCCGGTGGCGCCCCCGGAGCCGCCTTCACCGGACCACGGGCCGCATCGGCGGTGGCGGAGGGTTTCTTGGTCATCGATACGGCGGACTTGGCGTCCGGGCGCTTACCTGCTGCGTCGCTCACCGGCGAAGTGTACGTGCGGGAGCGGCGTTGACCCGACTGCGCCGCCCGCGGGCACCCATTCCGGACAGCCCACGTTGACTAGAGTCAGAGGCACCAACTCGCTGACCTGCGAAGGAGAGCACCGATGGGCACGCCAGGCGACGGCACCGAACCGCTCGACCCGGCGCCGTCACGGTGGAGCGAGGAACCGGGGCCGGTGTCGCTGGACAAGCCTTCGGGCCAGGCCCCGATCGACTTCGACCCCTACCGCTTCGGCCGGCCCGAGCACCCGATCGCGCCGGAGTACGCCCCGCCCGGGTACGCCGGTCCGTTCACCCAGCCGCAGCCCGCCGCGTACCTACCGCCCGCGGGCTACCCGAGCCACCCCGGCCACCAGCCGCCGCCCTACCAGCACTTGCCGGCTGGGCCACCGCCGCCGCCCTACAACCTGCAGTACCCACCGCCGCGGACGGGCAACGGCAAGGCGATCGCTGCCCTGGTACTGGGCCTGGCCTCGATCCTGTTCTGCTGGCTGAGTTTCTTCGACGTGGTGCTCGTCGTCCTGGCCGTCGTCTTCGGCTTCATCGCGCTCGGTGAGGCCAAGCGCCGGCCGGGCAACGAGGGGAAGGGTCTGGCGATCGCGGGACTGGCCTGTGCGCTGGTGGGCGCCATCCTGGCCACGGTGCTGACGATCGTGATCTACACCAAATACAAGGACTGCATCGGTCTGGGCCTGGGCTCCTCGCAGTACAGCCAGTGCATCAGCAACCACCGATAGTCAGGGACGCAACCCCGCGGCGAACGGCAGATTCCGTAGAACGCCGAACGCGACGGCCACAGTGGCCAGCGCGATGACAACCGGTCGACGCCAGCGGCCGCTCGTGCGGCCGTGGCGGGCCGTCGACCAGAGCAGGGCCAGCACCGGGACGGCCAGGAACAGCAGCAGATTGTCCTGGACCGCCTTCAGCGGGTGACCGCGCACGAGAGCGTTCACCGCGCGCAACGACCCACAGAACGGGCACTGCCAACCCGTCATCGCATGGAACGGACACAGCGGGATGTGCGTGTGTGCGGGATCGACCGCGACGTCGACGGCCGTGGCGCCCCCGAGCACTGCGGCGAACCGATACGGCGCCGCGCGAGCCCGGGTGAGGGTCCGCACGGCGCCGTCGGTCGTCATCGACTCACTTGACCGAGATGACCTGGGTGTTCAGGGCCTTGTCGTGCCAGCCCTGGTAGCGCCCCGAACCACTGTCGAGGAACGCCGACCATAGCCCGGCGTAGCAGACGATGTTGGACAACGACTGGACGATGTAGCGGCCGAACGCGCGGCCGTAGCCGATCGTCTGGCCCGTCCTCGAGTCGACGACCTTGACGCCCATCTGCTTCTTGCCGATCGTCTGCCCGGTCTTGCCGATGAAGTAGACGAAGTAGACGACCGCGAGTACCGAGAGGACGAGGGCGACGAGCACTATGACTCCACCGCCGCTGGACGCCTTGGACACGCAGTCGGGGTTGCCGGAGTTGGCACACGTCGTGGCTTGCTTTACGAAGGCGGCCAGCGCGATGAAATAGATGATCAAGAACGGGACGCCGACGATGAGCAGGTCGATGACGAACGCCCAGACCCGCTTGCCGATCTGCAGCGGACGTACCGCGCCCGGCAGCAGACCGCCCTGCGGCTGCCCGTACGAGGAGTAGGCCGGGGCCGGCGGATAGGCACCATACGGTTGCTGCCCGTACTGGGGCTGCCCGTACTGGGGCTGCCCGTACTGGGGCTGCCCGTACTGCGGTGGTTGTCCCTGGGGCTGCCCATACTGGGGCTGCCCGTTCTGCGGTGGTTGGCCCTGCGATGGTTGGCCCTGCGGCGGCTGCCCATACTGGGGCTGCCCGTACTGCGGTGGTTGTCCCTGCGGCGGCTGGCCGTAGGGGTCCGGCGGGCCTTGCGGCGGCGTGGTCATGATTCCCTCCAGCGATCAGGTCGCCCCGATCCGGGCGATTGCCTGCAGTCTGTCGGTCTGGTCGCCGCCCGTCCAGGGAAACGGTGCCGGGCGCGGCGCCCGGCGACCGGAGCGGGTCGGCCGCCGACCGGTTTCAGCTCACTCGGCCGCGCGCGATCAGCAGCCGTGCCTCGGCGGTGACGACCCGCTCGCCGCCGGAGTAGTAGAGCGACCCGGACCCCTCGGACAAGATCGCCACCGCGTACCGGTCGCCCTGGACGAAGCCGGTCGTGTCGATGATCGCGTTGGTGGGCGCCTTGACGTCGCGGTTGGTGTCCCAGCCGTTCTTCACGGCCGATGAAGGCGCGGCGACGGCGATCCCGAAGGCGTTGGGCTCCCCGGACGAGCTGCGCGAGTGGTAGGCGTGCATCGTGCGCGCCAGCCAGGGCCAGACCCGCGGATCGTGCCGGACGGCCGCGTAGAACCGCACCAAACCGCGCGCAGAGATCTGCGTGCTGCCCCAGATGCCGGGCATGGTGGGCGGCGCCCCGATGTGAATGCCGTAGTGGGCCTGCACCCACGGCAGCAGGCCGTCCCTACCCACCCGCGGGTAGAGGGTCCACGCGGCGGCGTTGTCCGACTGCTCGATCATCTTCGTGGCCAGGGCCTCCACGTTCCCGCTCATCTTGCGCTCGAGCAGCAGCCGGGTCGCGATCAGCGTCTTCACCACCGAAGCGCCTGCGTAGTAGCCGTCGGCGTTGCCCGCCCGGTAGAGCGTGCCGGTGCGGGTGTCCAGAACCGCGACCCCCGACGTCATGCCGTGCCGGTTCGCGTAGGTCACCGCGGCCGCCGCGCGCTGGGCGATCGACGCGGGCGCTGCGACCGAACGCGGCGCAACGGTCGGCGGCGTCGAGCTGTGGGCCGACGGTCGCGGGGTTGCCGTTCGAGTCGGCCTGGGTGCGGCGCTCCGGATGGTCGGGCTCGGCGCCGCGTGGGTGGGCGCCGGCCCGCTCGCGAGCGCCGGCGACCCGGCCGCCGGCGTATCCCGGGCGTCCGCCCCGGTGGCACAGCCGGCGAGCACGAGTGCGACAGCCACCCACCCGAAGGCCACACCGGACCGGTTCATTCGCCGATTGTCGCAGGCGCGGGCCCGGGTCGCCGGTCAAGCACCGGCCGACGTCCTTCAGTCGAAACAGCCTCAGGCGCCGCTGACGGTGAGCCCGGAGCGGTCCTCGAGTGCATCGACGCGCACGAGCTGACCGTCCCGGATCCCGCCGCCGAGCAGCTCCCGGGCCAGCGCATCGCCGATGGACGTCTGCACCAGCCGCCGCAGCGGTCGCGCGCCGTACAGCGGGTCGAACCCGTTCAGTGCCAGCCACTCGCGCGCGCCGTCGGTGACCTCGAGGGTCAGCCGCCGGGCGGCCAGCCGCTCGCTCAGCGAGTGCACCTGGATGTCGACGATCTTGGTCAGGTCCTCGGTCGTCAGCGACTCGAACAGCACGACGTCGTCCAGCCGGTTGAGGAACTCGGGCTTGAAGTGCTCGCGCACCAGCGACATCACCAGGTCTCGCTTGTCCGCCTCCGGCCGGTCGCTGACCAGCACCGTCGAGCCGAGGTTCGACGTCAGCACCAGCAGCGTGTTGCGGAAGTCGACCGTCCTGCCCTGCCCGTCGGTCAGCCGGCCGTCGTCGAGCACGGCCAGCAGCACGTCGAACACGTCCGGGTGGGCCTTCTCGACCTCGTCCAGCAGCACGACGGTGTACGGGCGGCGGCGCACGGCTTCGGTGAGCTGCCCGCCCTCCTCATAGCCCACGTAGCCGGGCGGGGCACCGACCAGGCGCGCGACCGAGTGCTTCTCGGCGTACTCGCTCATGTCGATGCGCACCATCGCGCGCTCGTCGTCGAACAGGAAGTCGGCCAGCGCCTTGGCCAGCTCGGTCTTGCCCACGCCGGTCGGACCGAGGAACAGGAACGAGCCGGTGGGCCGGTTGGGGTCGCTGATGCCGGCCCGGGCCCGGCGCACCGCGTCGGACACCGCCTGCACCGCGGCCCGCTGCCCGATGACCCGCGAGCCGATCTCGTCCTCCATGCGCAGCAGCTTGGCCGTCTCGCCCTCCATGAGCCGCCCGGCCGGGATGCCCGTCCAGGCCTGGACGACCTCGGCGATGTCGTCGGCCGTCACCTCTTCCTTGACCAGCACGTCGGTCGCCTGCTCGGCGTTGGCCTCGGCGTCCAGCTCCTTCTCCAGCGCCGGAAGCTCGCCGTACTGCAGCCGCGACGCCGTCTCCAGGTCACCGTCGCGCTGGGCCCGATCGATGCGCCCGTGCAGCTCGTCGATGCGTTCCTTGAGCTCGCCGACCCGGTTGAGGCCGGACTTCTCGCGTTCCCAGCGGGTGTTCAGCGCGTCGAGCCTCTCGACCAGGTCGGCCAGCTCGGCCTGCAGCCGAGCCAACCGTTCGCGCGACGCGTCGTCGGTCTCCTTCTTCAGCGCCAGCTCCTCCATGCGGAGCCGGTCCACGCTCCGCTGCAGTTCGTCGATCTCGACCGGGCGCGAGTCGATCTCCATGCGCAGGCGCGACGCGGCCTCGTAGACGAGGTCGATCGCCTTGTCCGGTAGGAATCTTGACGTGATGTAGCGGTCGGACAGGGTCGCCGCGGCCACCAGGGCGCCGTCGTTGATCCGGACCTTGTGATGCGCCTCGTACCGGCCCTTGAGTCCGCGCAGGATGCCGACCGTGTCCTCGACCGTCGGCTCGCCGACGAGTACCGGCTGGAAGCGCCGCTCTAGCGCCGGGTCCTTCTCGATGTGCTCGCGATACTCGTCCAGGGTGGTGGCGCCGACCATCCGCAGCTCGCCCCGGGCCAGCATCGGCTTGAGCATGTTGCCGGCGTCCATCGCCCCTTCGCCGGTCGCGCCGGCGCCGACGACCGTGTGCAGCTCGTCGATGAACGTGACGACCTGCCCGCCGCTGTCCTTGATCTCGTTCAGGACGGCCTTGAGGCGCTCCTCGAACTCGCCGCGGTACTTCGCGCCGGCGATCATCGAGCCGAGGTCGAGCGACATCAATCGCTTACCCCGCAAGGACTCCGGCACGTCGCCGGCCACGATGCGCTGGGCCAGCCCCTCGACGACTGCGGTCTTGCCGACCCCGGGTTCCCAGATCAGGACCGGGTTGTTCTTCGTCCGCCGCGAGAGCACCTGGATGACGCGACGGATCTCCGAGTCTCGTCCGATGACCGGGTCGATCTTGCCGTCGCGCGCGGCGGCCGTGAGGTCGACCGCGTACTTCTCCAGCGCCTGGAACGTCCCCTCGGGGTCGGCCGACGTCACCCGCTGCGAGCCGCGGACCGACTGCAGCGCGTCGCGCAGCGCGGCCGCACTCACGCCGTGTCGGGCGAACAGATCGGCGACGTCGCCGCCGTTCTCGGCCAGCCCGATCAGCAGGTGTTCGGTGGACACGAACTCGTCGGAGCGATCGCGCGCTTCGCGCTCGGCGGCGTTGAGCACGGCGAGCAGCCCCCGCGAGGATTGGGGCGCGCCGACGGACGAGCCGCTGGCCGACGGGAGCGCGTCCACCAGGCGCTGGGCCTCGGCCCGGACGGTGAGCGGATCGACCCCGACGGCCTGCAGGAGCGGTCGCGGCAGCCCCTCGGCGTCATCGAGCAGCGCGACGGCCAGGTGCGCCGGCTCGGTGGCCGGGTTGCCACGCTCGGCGGCGGTCTTGACGGCCGAGGAGATCGCCTGGTTGCTACGAGTGGTCAGGTCCATCGATGCTGTCCTTCCTACGTCGACTGACGTTTCTCCAAGATCAGCCACGGCAAACTCCTCGTCAGTCGAGGACGAAGTCCGCCACTCAAGCCGGGTTCAGCGGCGACGCGGAGTGGGCTTCTGGACACTCTGTGGCTGCCAGACCACGAGCGCGGTGGTCGTGTCGCGGCGGCGCAGCAGCTCGGCCCGAGCGTGGTCGAGTTCGGCGGCGAGCTCAGCCACGCGTGCGCGCAGGGCGTCCACGTGCGACTCGAGGTCGATGATCCGTTTGATGCCGGCCAGGTTCACGCCGTCCTCCTGCGAGAGCCGCTGCACCTCACGGAGCAGGGCCACGTCGCGGGCGGAGTACCGGCGGCCGCCCCCGACGGTCCGGCCGGGCGTGACCAGTCCGAGGCGGTCGTACTGCCGCAGGGTCTGGGCGTGCATGCCGGCGAGCTCGGCCGCGACCGAGATCACGAAGACCGGAGCATCGTCCGGGACCGGGCCCGGACGTAGCGGGATGGCGGCCATGTCAGGCCTGCTTCGCCGTCGACACGGGCAACGCGGCCGTGATGTGCGGGCGCGGATCGTCCGGCTGGGCCGCCGCGTACGTCTCCAGCGCCTCGCGGGCGTCGCCGGACAGTTTCTGCGGAACCGCCACCTCGACCGTCACGAGCAGATCGCCGGTCTTGTTCTTCTTGGCCACCCCGCGTCCACGCACGCGCAGGGTGCGCCCGGACGGGGTGCCCGGCGCGATCTTGAGCGCCACCGAACCGTCCATGGTCGGCACGCGCAACGTCGTCCCGAGTGCTGCCTCGGCGAACGTGATCGGAACGGTCAGGGTCAGGTCGTCGCCGCTGCGGCCGAACAGCGAGTGCGCACCGACGTGGACGGTGACGAACAGGTCGCCGGCCGGCCCGCCGTTCGTGCCCGGGGTCCCCTTGCCGGTGATCCGGAGCTTCGCGCCGTCGCGTACCCCCGCCGGAACGCGCACGCTGATCGATCGGGTCTGGTTGGTGACCCCGGTGCCAGCGCACTCGGTGCACGGGTGCTCGACGATCGTGCCGGTGCCCCGGCAGTCACGGCACGGTTCGCTGAAGCCGAAACCGCCCTGGTTGCGGACGATCGAGCCGGTGCCGCCGCACGTCGGGCAGCGGTGCGATCCCGTGCCCGGCTCGGCGCCCGAGCCGTGACACCGATGGCAGGTGCCGGGCCCGGACAGGCGCAACGGCAGCGTCGCGCCCTGCACGGCCTCTTCGAAGCCGAGGTCGATGCCGGCGTTGACGTCCTGCCCGCGGGTCGGCCCGGCGCCGCGCGGGCCCCCGGACTGGCCGGAGCCGAACAGGTCGCTGAACAGGTCACCGAAGTTGGAGTTGCTGCTCCCGCCGAACAGGTCGGACATGTCGAACGTCGAGCCACCGCCGCCCGCGCCCGGGCGAAAGCCCCGCCCGAACAGCGCGCGCTCCTCGTCGTACTTGGCCCGTTTGGCCTTGTCCGACAGGACGTCGTAGGCCTCGGACACCTCCTTGAACCGCGCCTCGGCCTTGGCGTCGCCCGGGTTCTTGTCCGGGTGCGACTCGCGCGCCAGCTTCCGGTAGGCCTTCTTGATCGCGGGCGCGTCGGCGTCCTTGGTGACGCCCAGCGCCGCGTAGTAGTCCTTCTCGGTGTTCATCGGGCGTCACCCCCGTCTCAGTCTGCGGACTCTTCGGACGACGGTTCGTCGACCTCGTCGTCGCTCACCTCGGGAGCGGGCGGCGACGCCGGGTCAGAGACGCCGACCATGGCGGCGCGTAACAGGCGCTCACCGTGGCGGTAGCCCTTGCGCATGACGGTGGTGCAGGTCGGTGCGCTGACGTCCTCGCTCTCGTTGTGCAGGACCGCCTCGTGGATCGTCGGGTCGAACGGATCACCGTCCTGGCCAAACGCCTGCAGCCCGAGCTTGCCGAACACCACCTCGAGGTGATCGGCGATCGCCTTGAGACCGCCGGTCAGATCGCCGTGCGTCCGGGCCCGCTCGATGTCATCGAGCACCGGCAGCAGTTCGGCCAGCACGCGGCCCACCGCGACCTCCCCGGCCGCGAGCCGGTCCCGATCGGCTCGCTTGCGGTAGTTGGCGTACTCGGCCTGCAGCCGCTGAAGGTCAGCCGTCCGCTCAGTGAGCAGCGCCGCGTCCGCCGACTGCGGCTCGTCGGCGCCCGGTTCGGGCGCCTGCGAACCACCATCGGTCGCGCCGGGCTCGTCGGCACGCCGCTCACCCTCGCGCCGCTCACCGTCCCGCCGCTCACCCTCGCGCCGGTCGATCTTGCGCCGGTCGCGGATGATGACACGGTCCGGCTCGTCCGGACGCGGCTCGTCGCTCACGTGGTGCCCTGGGCGGAGTCGCTGTCGCCACCCTCGTCCACGACCTCGGCGTCGACGACACCGTCGTCAGCGGACTGGGCCGGTCCGGCGTCGGCACCGGGAGCGCCTTCGGCACCCTCGCCCGCCGCCTGAGCCGCCGCATACATCGCGCCGCCTGCCTCGGTGGCCACGGCGGACACCTTGTCCTGGGCCGCCTTGATCGCCTCGAAGTCGGCGCCCTCGAGCGACTTCTTCAGTTCCTCCAGCGCGGCTTCGAGCTCGGTCTTCTTGTCGGCCGGCAGCTTGTCACCGTTCTCGGCGAGGAACTTCTCGGTCGTGAACTGCAGCCCCTCGGCCGAGTTGCGGATCTCGGCCTCGTCGCGCCGCTGCTTGTCCTCCTCGGCGTGCGCTTCGGCGTCCTTCATCATCCGGTCGATCTCGTCCTTGCTCAGGCCCGAGCCGCCGGTGATCGTCATGCCCTGTTCCTTGCCGGTGGCGGTGTCCTTGGCCGACACGTGGACGATGCCGTTGGCGTCGATGTCGAACGTGACCTCGATCTGCGGGATGCCCCGCGGCGCCGGCGGCAGGCCGGTCAGCTCGAACATGCCGAGCTTCTTGTTGTACGCCGCGATGTCACGCTCACCCTGGTAGACCTGGATCTGCACGCTGGACTGGTTGTCGTCGGCGGTCGTAAACACCTCGCCACGCTTGGTCGGGATCGTGGTGTTGCGCTCGATCAGCTTGGTCATGATGCCGCCCTTGGTCTCGATTCCGAGCGAGAGCGGGGTGACGTCGAGCAGCAGGACGTCCTTGACCTCACCGCGGAGCACGCCGGCCTGCAGTGCGGCACCGACGGCGACGACCTCGTCCGGGTTGACGCCCTTGTTCGGCTCCTTGCCCCCGGTCAGCTCCTTGACCAGCTCACCGACGGCGGGCATGCGGGTCGAGCCGCCGACCATGACCACGTGGTCGATCTTGCTGACGTCGATCTTGGCGTCTTTGATGACGTTCTGGAACGGCGCGCGAGTGCGGTCGAGCAGGTCCGAGGTGATCTTCTGGAACTCCGCGCGGCTCAGCGACTCGTCCAGGAACAGCGGGTTCTTCTCGGCGTCCTGGGTGATGTACGGCAGGTTGATGCTGGTCTGCTGCGAGGAGGAGAGTTCGATCTTCGCCTTCTCCGCGGCCTCGCGCAGGCGCTGCATGGCCATCTTGTCCTTGGTCAGGTCGATGCCGTGCGCGGCCTTGAACTTGTCGACCAGCCAGTCGATGACGCGCTGGTCCCAGTCGTCGCCGCCGAGGTGGTTGTCGCCGTTGGTCGCCTTGACCTCGATGACACCCTCGCCGATCTCGAGCAGGGACACGTCGAAGGTGCCGCCGCCGAGGTCGAACACGAGGATCGTCTGCTCGGTCGCGCCCTTGTCCAGGCCGTACGCGAGCGCAGCCGCGGTGGGCTCGTTGACGATCCGCAGGACGTTCAGCCCGGCGATCGTGCCGGCCTCGGTGGTGGCCTGGCGCTGCGAGTCGTTGAAGTAGGCCGGGACGGTGATGACGGCGTCGGTGATCGTCTCGCCCAGGTAGGCCTCGGCGTCGCGCTTTAGCTTCTGCAGCACGCGGGCGCTGATCTCCTGCGCGTTGTAGGACTTGCCGTCGATGTCGATCTTCCAGCTCGGGTCGCCCATGTGGCGCTTCACCGAGCGGATGGTGCGGTCGATGTTGGTGACGGCCTGACGCTTGGCCACCTCACCGACCAGGACCTCGCCGTTCTTGGCGAACGCGACGACGCTCGGCGTGGTTCGCGAGCCTTCGGCGTTCGCGATGACCTCCGGCTCGCCGCCGGACAGGACTGCGACTGCGGAGTTGGTTGTACCGAGGTCGATTCCGACCGCACGTGCCATGGGGTGACTCCTTATTTCCAGTGGTATCGAGATGTGTCCGTCAGTGGGTGATGCCGGGGCTCGACGGCCCGCCGTCATCGTGCTCGGCGACCTGAGCCTCTGTCAAAGGAACTGAGTCGAGGCCGCTCAAGTTCCCTGAACGCATGTGACTCCAGTCACACGATGGCCATGAATACCCCCACAGCCACATCCAGCTGTGGCTGGGCGGGTATTCACCGCCGAACTCTAGCCACCAACTCCTCCGTGCGCGCCTGCAGCCAGGCCTGGACGTCGAGGCGAAACTGCCGCGGGTCACGGCTGATCGCCGCCGGCCGCCGACTCATCACGGTCAAGCCCAGGCTCTGCAGGCTCGACTGTCGACGACTCGTGCGATCCCGGTCGGCCGGGTTGTCGTAGTGGTGCTCGTCGCTGTCGATCTCGAGCACGGCCCGCAGTGCCCGCCACAGGAAGTCGACGATGAAGAACCCTCCACCCGGGCGGTCGACGCGCGCATTCTGCTCGAACCGCGGCACGTGGGACCGGCGCAGGATCGCGGCCGCGCGCCCCTCGGGCGCCGACCAGGCGCCGGCGCTCACGTCATCGATCGCACACCGTAGGTTTCGGCTGCCCCGGCGAGGCCCGGACGCCAGCTCAGCGGTCAGCTCGTCCAGAGTGCACAGTTGCCCCCGGACGGCCTGGGCCACCAACGCTCGCACGTCGTCCAGTCGTGGCCGCTCCAGCGCGAGGTCGGCGACCGAACGGGCCAGGTCGGCGCGGCGCGGTCCCGGCACCAGGGCCGCCTCGGGCATCCGATCCGTGCGGCGGATTCGCACCCAGCCCGACGGGCGGACGCGCGCGGATCTCGGGACGAGTACGAGGACGCGGCGGGGACGCTGAACCGAACGCAGCCGCAGATCTGCCAGCGCCGCGGCACCGGTGAGCACGGCGTCCGGTCCGGCAAACACCAGCGCGGCGTTCAGCCGATCGAACCAGGTGAGGGTGTTGCCGGTGAGGTAGGTCTGCGGCAGGACCCGGCGCCACTGGCCGGTCGCGAGCCGGTGCTCGATCGCCCGGCGGCTGTAACCGCGTCCGGTCGCTTCGACCCGCGCGATGACCCGAGGCAACTCACCCCATCGGTCGTAGGTGACGAACGTGTCCGGGACGTCTTGGTACATGGCACCGATGCTGCCTGGCCGCACGGGGACGCGCCGGCCCGGGCGAACTCCTGTGGACAACCCGATGGGTACCCCTTCAGCCACACCTGGGTGTGGCTGAAGGGGTATCCACGGGCACGGCTCAGCGCAGCAGGCCGCCGCTCAGGCTGCCGCTCAAAACGTAGGTCCCCGGGGTCGACGGGGTGATCGACGTCCAGCCCGACCCGTCGTTGCTCACCTGGGCCCCGGCGTTGGACACGATCTGCGAGGCGTGCAGGAACTTCGACCACCGCACGCGCACGTTCACCGTACACACGCACGGCACGTCAAGCGTCAGCCGCGACTGGTTGAGCTGCACCAGGGTGGCCGGCGCCGGCACGATCGGCGTCGGGTTCTGCACGCGGTAGAGCTTCCAGTCCTCGGTCTGCCACACGAGCTTCAGGTAGCTCATCGAACCGATCTTCGTCCGCATGAGCTTGTACTCGGGGTAGTTCACGAACTCCGCCGACGGCATCGCGACGTAGCCGACGGCGTTGTTGTCCAGCCACACCTTGTACGTCACGCCGTCGAGGTCGTTCTGCTGCAGGGAGGCGTTCAACGCAAGGTCCTCCTGCGTCTCCCAACCGCGGGCGAGTGTCGCGTGGTTCAGCAGCGCGTCGTAGGCCGCGTGTGCGCCGTGGTTCACGACCTCGACGCGGTAGTTCTCCAGGCCCTGAATGGTGTCCAGCTGCGCGGCCAGTGGCCGGTAGTACGAGACCTGCGAGATCGGCAGCCCCGCGTGCTGCAGGTCCTGCACCGTCCCCTCGGTGCCGGCGACGAGCAGCGGGGCGATCATCAGCGCGATGATCCACACCCGCAACCTGCTCAGCGCGAGGACCGCAACCGGCAGGCAGTACCAGGCGATCCGCGCGAAGTTCGAGCCCATCGCGTTCGGGACGGCGGCGAGGGCGAAGGTCGCGATCACCGACACCCAGATCGTGCTGCGCAGCCAGATCACCGGACGGGCCAACTGCAGCAGCAGCAGGGCACCCACGACCTGGACCTTGAGCGTGGTGCTGAACGGTTCAGGTCCCGGCGCCCCGAACGCGACGCCGATCACCGCGAGCGCCAGCCCGATCGAGACGATGGTGATCAGGCTGATCCGGCGGTACTCGCGGTTGGACAGGAAAAGCCCGGACAGCCCGATCGCGGCGAAGGCCCCGGTCACCGGCGAGGCCAGGATGCTGAGCACGCACAGCGCGATCGTCCACACCGTCCTCTTCTGCCGCAGAGCAAGCAGCGCACCGAGCGCGAACGCAGCCCCGAACAGGAACGGCACCCGCCCGCTCCACAGGTTCACCGCGGCGCAGTACGCCGCGACCGACGTGGCGGCGATCGGGTGGGACGTGCCGCGCACCAGCAGCATGCACAGCAGCGGGATCGCGACGGCCGACAGTGCGCCCAGCAACTCGGCACTGGTGAAGGCCGAGACGTACGGCGTGATCACCGAGTAGTTGCCCGGCGTGGACCCACCGGCGAACCAGGAGAACCAGTAGGTAAGGCCGACCCCGTGCTGCACGGCCGATGCCCGGGCCCGCGCCGCCCACAGATCGTTCACGTCCGGCCGGACCAGCATGAACGCGACCGCGTTGAGCCCGGCGACGATCGCCGGGAGGTACGGTGCCAGGACGCGCGAGCGGGCACTGCCCAGGGCCGGAGATCGCCACCGCAGCTCTCGCCGTTCGGCTACCGCGGTCACCGGTTCATGGTCGCACAGCGATCGCACCGGTAAAGCTGTGGCGAGCGGGTACACACCGGCCGGCGGACGAGGTGGCCGACCACACGGCGAACCTCAGTCGGGGTAGCCGTTCGGGTTGTTCGACTGCCACCGCCAGGCGTCGGCGCACATGTCCTGCAGCGAACGCTCGGCCCGCCAGCCGAGCTCGGCGTTGGCGCGGCGAGCGTCGGCGCACAGGACCGGCGGGTCGCCCGCGCGGCGGCCGACGATCTCGGTGGGCACCGGACGGCCGACGGCCCCCTCGAAGGCGCGCAGCACCTGCAGCACGCTCGAAGCCGTACCCGTGCCGAGGTTCCAGACCCGGGCGCCCGGAGTCCGCTCCAGGTACGCGAGCGCGGCGAGGTGCCCGGCGGCCAGGTCCTCGACGTGGATGTAGTCGCGCTCGCACGTGCCGTCCGTGGTCGGGTAGTCGTCGCCGAACACCTGCAACTTCTCGCGCCGGCCGACCGCGACCTGGGCGATGAACGGGACGAGGTTGTTCGGGATCCCCCGCGGGTCCTCACCCATCAGGCCGGACGGATGCGCGCCGACCGGGTT
>JBDTGE010000175.1:0-12247 GCA_039937575.1 Jatrophihabitantaceae bacterium | reverse complement strand
ACCGACGTCGTGCTGATGTACCTGGAGAGCTTCGGCAACCCGCGAAAGTTCGCCCGGCTCACCCGTCGGCTCGGCCGCCGCAAGCCGATCATCGTGATCAACAGCGGCGCCGGCATGGTCGTCCCGGGGCTGCAGGAGTCGTCGGTCGAGCTGCCCGAGGTGAGCGCGCAGGCCCTGTTCGAGGAGTCCGGGGTGATCCGGGTCGAGACGGTCAGCGGGATGTTCGACGTCGCCCTGCTGCTGACCTCGCAGCCGCTACCGACCGGGGACCGGGTCGCCGTCGTGGGCAACTCGACCGCGCTCGGCGTCCTGGTCACGAACGCCTGCCGGGCCAACGGGCTGTCGATGGCCCGGCTCGAGGACGTCGGCGTTCAGGGGTCGGCCGCAGCGTTCGAACCGGCGCTACGCGCGGCGGTGGACGACCCGGGCGTCGACTCGGTCGTCGTGGTGTTCGTGCCGCCGCTGCAGCGCACGGCCGGTCAGGACGTGGCCGAGGCGCTGCGGGCCGTCGCCGCCACCAGCGCCAAGCCGATCCTGTCCACGTTCCTCGGCTTCGAGGGCATGCCCGAGGCGCTGGCCGCGGAGGGCGAGTCAGCGCCGGCGCGCGGCTCGGTCCCGTCCTACCCGTCGCCGGAGCGGGCGGTGCGGGCGCTGGCCCGGGCGGTGCGCTACGCGGCCTGGCGGGAGCGGCCGCCGAGTTCGGTGCCGCAGCTGGACCGGATCGACCTGCCGGCGGCCCGCGCGCTCGTCGAGGGGGTGCTGGCCGAAGGCGAAGGCCGGACGCTGTCGACGGAGGAGACCGGGCGGCTGCTGGGCACCGTCGGGATCGTGCTGTCCTACGAGGCGCCGGCCGAGACGGTCGAGGTCGAGTACTCGGTGTTCGACGACCACTCGTTCGGCGCGCTCGTCTCGTTCGGTGTCGGCGGCGTGGCCACCGCCCTGCTCGGTGACACGGTCTACGCCGCGGCCCCGCTGACCACCGACGGCGCCGCGGAACTGATCGCCGCGCCCCGTGCCGCGCCGCTGCTGACCGGATACCAGGGCTCCGAGCCGTGCGACACCGCGGCCCTGGCCGACCTGGCGCTGCGCCTGTCCGCGCTCGGCGACGCGCTGCCCGAGCTGGCCGAGCTCACCCTGGCCGCGCTCGCCGCGCCCTTCGGCGCGCAGGTCACCGCGGCCTCGGCCCGGGTCGCACCGCCGAGCGCTCGGGGCGACAGCGGCCCGCGCCGCATGCGTGGCCTCTGAATGATCAGCGCACCGGTGACCCGGACGGCGCGAAGGACCGGCCGTCGGACTGGTTCGGGATGCTCGGCTTCGGCGTCATCAGCGCGTTGAGCGTGCCGGCGATGTCCGTGGGCGGCGTCCAGTCGTAGCGGGCGGCCGTGCCGTTCGTCGCAGACGGGAAGCACGAGCTGTAGTCGACGACGACCGGCTTCTGGCTGGTGCCGGTCACCGACGTCGCGTAGATGATCAGCGCGCGGGTCTGGCGGATCGGGCAGGGCCGGATGATCCGGTTCGTGGACGCGGCGTCCAGGCTGGTCGCGGTCTCGTTGGCGATCGAGCCGGTGATCATGCTCGTGCCGCTGTACGCGAGCTGCCCGGTGATCCCTGCGGCCGCGTAGCCGCAGATCTGCATCGAGGCCACCGGGCCGTCGAACAGCGGGCCGTCCCCGCCGAGCTGCCCGGTGCCGCCCCCGCCGGGCAGCATCAGCCGCAGCGGAATCGACGGGCAGGTGATGGTGCCGGTTGCAACGGGCCCGTTCACAAGGGGACTGGTCGCAAGGGGGCTGGCCGGCGCGCGGGTCTGGGTCAGCGTGCCACCGCCCGTGCTGTTCGTGCCGGCCGCGCCGTTCGCGCCGGCGGACGGGCCGCCCCCGTTGCCCCCGCTCAGGGCGAGGGTCCCCGCACCGATGGCGCCCACGGCGACGACGGCCGCGGCGACCGAGGCGAGCCGCACCCGGCGGTTGTGCCGCACGCCGCGCGCGTGGGCGATCAGGACGTCGGGGTCGATCGGCTCACCCTCGCCGTCGCGCAGGAACGAGCGCAGCTCCGATTCGCTGGGGCTCACGAGGTGCCTCCGACCGACAGCTCGACCCGCAGCCGGGCCAGGGCCCGCGAGCAGGTGCTCTTGACCGTCCCGAGCGGCAGGCCGAGGGTGTCGGCGGTCTCCTGCTCGGGCAGGTCGCAGTAGTAGCGCAGGACGATCACGGCCCGCTCGCGCGGGTTGAGCCCGACGAGCAGGCGGCGCAGCTGGTCGCGGTCGTCGGAGGAGCCGAGCGGATCCGGCGCCGCGGTCTCGGGCAGGAACTCGGTCGGGCGCTCGCCCCACCACCTGCGCCGGGTCGAGTCGATGTGCGCGGTGACGAGCGACTTGCGCGCGTAGGCGAGCGGGGCGTCGACGCGGTCCCACTTCAGGTAGAGCTTGGTGAGTGCGGTCTGCACGAGATCCTCCCCTCGCTGATGGTCGCCGGTGAGCAGCCGAGCGGCGTGCAGCAGCGTCGCGCCGTTCGCCACGACGAACGTGCGGAACCCCGCCTCATCCGGCACCGGTGGCCTCCTTCTACAACTGTGACGAGGCGGGGGCGCTGGAAAGTTCTCGACTGATGCGGCGGTGCGGGATCCGGTACGGCCCGTCGGCGAACACCGGGCCGAACGATTCGAATCCGTGCCGGCGGTAGAACGCGACGGCCGGCTCGCGGGCGTGGCACCACAGCAGCCGGCCGCCCCGCTCGCGGGCCAGATCGGCCGCGGCCTCGACGACGCCCCCGCCCAGCCCCTGGCCGCGGAGATCCGGTGCGGTGGCCATCTGGCGCAGGTGCCAGGCCGCGGCCCGATCCGGGCGCCACGGACAGGGGTCGGCGTACACGAAGCAGGTGCACAACACCACGCCGGCGTCGTCGATCGCGCCGAGGTGGACGGCGTCGGCCAGGTCGTCCCCGGGCAGAGGGTCGGCGGCGGCCCGGTCCGGACGCAGTACCGCGTGTCGCAGGGCTCGGGTCGCGGCCGGGTCGACGACCTCGAAGCGGACGCTCACCGGCCCGGTTGATAGACCATCAGGAACACGACGACGGCGAAGGCCAGGCCGACGAACCCGCCGGCGGCCGCCACCCGGGCGGTGAGCGAGGCGACCGACTCCTGCCGGCCGATCAGGTCCGTGGCTCGGTCGAGCGTCGGCACGACGATGCCGAGGACCAGGCCGACCGCGATCAGCCAGAGCAGGGCCGAGACCCAGATCCAGGCCTGGCTGAACTCGCCGACGGTCTGGCCGTTGCGCTTGAGCGACATCAGGCCGAAGCCGGCGACGACGACGAGCAGCGAGGCGTAGCTGTAGATCTTCAGGACCCGCGCGGCCGATGCGGTCGCCGCGCCGTCCCCCGTCCGGACGCCGCGGCCGGCGGTGGTCGCCGCGTGCACCAGCGGGCCGATGGCGAAGATCGCGAACAGCAGATGCACGGCCAGCAGGATCTTGAACATGCTCCGAGGCTATCGGCTGCAAATGGCGGCGCTACCAGCCCGTGGTCCCCGGCCCGCCCTTGAACGGGCCGACGACGTCGTCGGTGATCCACCCGGCGTAGAAGCCGCCGTCCTGCGGGCGGACCCGCTCGCCGTCGACCGTGCACACCAACCGGCCGGGCGAGAAGGCGAGGTGGCCGGCGATGGCCTCGAACCCGGCGCTCGGGTGCTCGTAGGACCACGCGGCAGCGGTGAGGACGGTGCCGTCGCCGCCGTCCACGTCCCAGTAGGTCGCGTCGCCCTTCCACTCGCAGAAGCTCGAACGCGTGCTGGAGCGGGTCAACGCACCGGCCGTGACGTCGGCGCGTGGCAGATACCACGTCGGCGGGTGGCTGGTCTCCAGGATCCGGTACGCGGCGCGGCTGTCGGCGACGGTTCGGGCGTCGGCGCTGACCACGACGTGCCGATCCGAGCGCACGCAGGCCGGCGGACGCGGGTAGTCCCACACCGAATCTTGTCCCGGCCCCGGGGCGACGCGATCGCGCGGAGGTGTCATGGCTCCATGGTGCTACGTGGGCCTGATAACTGGGCGGCGTGGTCGATCAGGCGTTGGACGTACGGCACCCAGCGGCCGGCGTATCGGCGCTGCAGCTGGGCGATCTGCCAGTCGTCGCCGGCCACCATCTGCCGGCACCGGTAGGTCTCGCAGTGGCACCGCAGCAGGAACGACGGGTCGACGGTGGACGTCGCGTAGTCACAGGTGACCTCCTCACCGGCCGCGATGTCCCGCAGGGCGACGAGCGTGAACGCGCCGGCCCAGCCCAGGTTGGGGTCGCAGCTGTGGTTGGCGAAGTGGTTCGGCGTGCCGGGCGGCAGGACCAGGTTCACGTCGACGTCGACGACGATCGAGTCCACGTACCGCTCGGACGAGGCGGACAGTTCGGCGTCGGAGACGAGGCGCCCGCCCAGCCGGGAGACCGCCGCACCCGCCGCGAGCGGTGCATGCGCGAACAGGCCCCGTCCGGCGATCGCCGACGTCCCGATCGAGACGTCCGGATGCAGCCAGCAGTCCGGATCGGGCGCGGCCAACTAGCCGGCCCGGCGCTGGCGGCGACCCCGACGGGCCCGCAGGTAGTCCGCCACCACGAACTCGCCCAGCGCGCCGCGCTTGGGCAGGAACACCCGGCCTCCGTTGCGCCGGCCGATCTCCTGCATGAACTCGACCATGCCCGGGTCGTCGTCGAGCATGAAGATGTTGATGGTGGCGCCGCGTCGTGTGCACCGCTCGACCTCGGCCAGGGTCGCGGCGATGGTCTGGCTGGTCGGCGGCCAGGCGAAGTCGGCGAACCCGTCACGCGCGAGGTGCGCGGTCGGCTCGCCGTCGGTGATGACCAGGACGACGGGCTCGGCGTTGCGGTGCTTGTCCAGGAAGCGGCGGGCCAGCATCAGCCCGTGTTGCAGGTTGGTGCCCTGGACGCGGTCCCAGTCGTGCTCGACCAGCCCGCTGGTCGTCATGACCCGCGCGTAGTCGCTGAAGCCGATGATCTCGATCGCGTCCTGCGGGTACTTCGAGCTGATCAGCGCGTGCAGGGCCAGCGCGGTGGTCTTGGCCTCGCCCCAGGTGCCGCGCAGCTCCATCGAGTACGACATGTCGACGAGCAGGGCGACCGCCGCGGACGAACGGCGCTCGGTGTCCACGACCTCGAAGTCCTCCGCGCTCAGCTTCACGCTCGGTGTGCCGATAGTGCCGTGGCCGGCGTTCCGCAGGACGGCGTTGCGCACTGTCTTCACCACGTCCAGCGGCTGCTCGTCGCCGAAGCGCCACTCGCGGCTGGCCCCGGTGACCTCACCGGCCGCCCCGGCGTCCCGCACGTCGTGGCCACCGCGGCCGCGCGAGTCCAGTACGTCGAACACCCGGCGGAGCGCGGTGGAGCCGAGGCGGCGCAGCGCTCGGGGCGTGAGCTTGAGCCCGTCACTTCCGCGCTGGAGGTAGCCCTGCTCGCGCAGCTCGCGCTCGATGCGACGCAGCTGGTCCAGGTCGTCGACCGCGCTCTGCCCGAGTGCGCGCTCGATCAGCTCCTCGTCGATGTCATCCAGGCTCGCACCCGGATAGTTCTGGCTGAGCAGGTCATCGAGCTGGTCGAGATCGGCCAGCTCGGCCAGGGCACCGGTGGCGTCGGCGAAGCCCATCGACCCCTCGCCGTCCATACGCTGCCGGCCGCCCCACTGCAGATCGGGTCGGGCCGAGCGCAGCCCCTGCTGCAGGCGACCCATCTGCTCGGCCAGCCCGGCGTCCCCCATCGCCTGCTCCATCAGTGCCTGCAGCTCGTTGCGCTGCTCGGGGGTCAGGGAGTCCATCAGCCGCTGGGCCGCGGCGGCCCGCCGGGCGAGCGAGTCGATCAGCTCGGCCAGGGTGCTCGGGTGCTCGGGGAAGTAGGCGCCGTACTGCTGCATGAACGCGTCGAACTGCTCCTGGGTGTGCTCGCCCCGCGCGTCGGCGTCGAGCATGTCGTTGAGCGCGGCCATCATCTGCCGGACCCGCTCCATGTCCTGCGGCGTCGCGCTCTGCAGCGACTGGCGCATTCCGGCGAACTGGGCGTCCAGGACCTCCTCGCGCAGCAGCTGCTGGATCTGCTCGTAGGCCTGGCGGGCCTCGGGCGAGCGCCACTGGAAGTCGGCGAGATCGCGGACCGCGCGCGCCGGGTCGCTCGGGAGCGCGTCCAGCTCGGCCTCGGCCATGCGGGCCGAGTCGGCCGGATCGGGGAACAGCGCGCGCCGTTCCTCCTCGAGCGCCCGGTCCAGCAACTCCTTGACCTTTTGCAAGGTGCCGTCGAGCCGTCCGCTCTCGCGCAGCTCGCGGGCCCGTTCGCGAGCCTTGCGGCGCAGCGCGTCCAGCCCGCTCCGATCGGCGGTTCCCTTACGCAGCAGGCGGTTGAGCGCGTTGCGGGGCGAGGCGCCGGACAGGACGTCGTCGCCGATCTCGTCCAGCGCGTCGCGGATGTCATACGGCGGCTGCAGCGGATCGGGCCCACCGTGCCACGCGCCGTACCGGCTGCTCATCGACGCTCCTGGCGATCTTGTTGCGTTGCTGTGGTACTGGCCGCTGAACTGCAACAAGATCCGCGGCCCACGCGTACCAAGATCGGCGAGGGGTCGAAGCGGGACGGGTTACTGGCCATAGACGGTCCGGGCGCCGTCGGAGTCCTTGGCCAGGCGCTTGTTCAGGTGCAGGCCCTCCATCGCGAACTCCAGGACCGCGGCCGCGATGCCGATGGCGGCCGGGCCCTCGCCGATGCCGTCCGGCTCGAGCCGCTCCAGCAGGGCCGACAGCACCGGCACCGGACCGAGCTGGGCCAGCAAGGACTCCGCGCTCACCGAGTCGCCGGTCATCACATTCAGCCCGTCGTCGAACTTCTGCTGCAGCGGGCGCAGGTCCAGACCGGACAGCCGGGCGCGGAACGTGTGGGCCAGCGCCTGGCGCAGCAGGTGCTCGAGCACCTCGAACTCACGGCCCTCGTCGGCGTCGTCGAACTCGACCTTGCCGCGGGACGCCGGGATGACGCACGGCAGGTCGGCGACCCGGGCCACGGCCAGTGGCTCGCCGGTGATCGCGGCCCGGCGCACCGCCGACGCGGCCACCGTCTCGATCGCCGCGATGGCGAACCGAGCCGAGACCCCCGAGCGTTGGTCGACCTGCGGCGCGTCGCGCACGGCGCGGGCGAAACGGGCCACGACCTCCAGCAGGTGGGTCGGCACCACCGGCGCGGCGTGCGTCGCGTCCGACCACAGCACCGCCGCTTCCTGGGCGATGAGGCTGAGCTCGTCGGTCAGCTCCAGCGGATAGTGGGTGCGCACCTCGGCTCCGAAGCGGTCCTTGAGCGGGGTGATGATCCGGCCGCGGTTGGTGTAGTCCTCGGGGTTGGCGCTGGCGATCAGCAGCAGGTCCAGCGGCATTCGCAGCTGGTAGCCGCGGACCTGGATGTCGCGCTCCTCCAGGACGTTGAGCAGGGCCACCTGGATCCGTTCGGCCAGGTCGGGGAGTTCGTTGATCGCGATGATCCCGCGATTGGTGCGAGGGACGAGGCCGTAGTGGATGGTCTCCGGGTCGCCGAGCGTGCGGCCCTGCGCGACCTTGATCGGGTCGACGTCGCCGATCAGGTCACCGACCGACGTGTCCGGCGTTGCGAGCTTCTCGCCGTACCGCTCGCTGCGGTTCTTCCAGGCGATCGGCATCAGGTCGCCGTCGGTGGCCAGGACGCCGAGGCAGCGGTGGCACACCGGCGCGTACGGGTGGTCGTTGATCTCGCAGCCGTCGACGACGGGCGTCCACTCGTCCAGCAGGCCGACGATGGTGCGGATCAGCCGGGTCTTGCCCTGGCCGCGCTCGCCGAGTAGGACGAGGTCGTGGCCGGCCAGCAGCGCCCGCTCGACCTCGGGCAGCACGGTGTCATCGAAGCCGACGATGCCGGGCATCGTCGGCTCACCCGCGCTGAGGCGGGCGATCAGGTTCTCGCGGATCTCGGTCTTGACGCTGCGGTGGACGTGTCCGGACGTGCGGAGTTCGCCGAGCGTGGAGATGGTGGGAGCAGTCACCGGATCGACGCTACGACCCTCGCGCAACCCGCGCCACGATCAGCCGGTCAGTTCAGCTGCAGGAACAGGGACGTCGCCATCGTGATCAGCGCTGGGTCGGTGGACTCAGTCGCGCCCGTCAGGTACCAGGCGTCGACGATCTCGACCCCGTCGTCCTGGGCCTGGGCGGTGGTCACGTCCGGGTTCGGGACGGCGCTCGGCCCGGCCGGCAGCCGCGAACCGCTGCGCATCAGGTCGTCGATGTTGCCGGTGCCGTTCTGCTTGACCAGGACCGCGAACTGTCCGGCCGTCGTGTAGACCTGCGGGTCGACGCCCTTGAAGCCGAGGTCCGAGATCGCCAGGCCGACCGCGCGGCCGTCCACCGTGGTCGTGGCGAGCAGCCGGTGCAGGCCACCGCACGCATGGGCGTTCAGGTAGTCGACCACCGGCTGGCCGTAGGCGTGATCGGTGCAGGTCGGGTCGGTGCGCTCGGCCCAGATGTCCACGAGGTAGCCGGTGCCGTCCGGCGCGGTGACGCTCACCGATCGCAGCCGCTTGCTCGGCGCCGGCGATCCGGTGTCCGTCGAGCCGGCCGGGGTAGATGGGGTGGAGTCGGACGGGGTGGCGTCGGACGGGGTGGGAGTGTCGGCCGAACTCGGGAAGTCGCCCGACGTAGCTCCGGTGCTCGGCCGGGTGGGCGGGCGGCCCTGACCGTCGGTCGCGGACGAGCAGGCCGTCAGCAGGGCCAGCGTCATGACGGTGGCCAGGATGCGGGCGGTCCGCGTCAGATGCATGCGCCCAGCATGGCGCGAGCGGGTGCGCGGCGGAAGCAAACTCGGGAGATGGACGATGTCGCTGTGGTCACTGTGTCAGGCTGAGGCGATGCCGATCGATGATGCGCGCCAGATTGACGACCTGGACGCGCGACTGCTCAAGGAACTGGACGCTGCACCCCGCGTGGGCGTGCTGGAGCTGTCCCGACGGCTGGGCGTGGCCCGTGCGACGACGCAGGCCCGGTTGGACCGGCTCGCCGCCCGCGGAGTGATCGCGACCTTCGCCCCGACCCTGGACCCGGACGCGCTGGGCTTCCGGGTCACCGCGTTTGCCACTCTGGAGATCCGGCAAGGCCGAGGCGCCGTAGTGCTGAAGCACCTGGCTGCGATCCCGGAGGTGCTCGAGGTGCACACCATCACCGGGCAGGGTGACATGCTCTGCCGCGTCGTGGCGCGCTCGAACGATGACCTGCAGCGAGTGCTGGACCGGCTGACCGAGTCGCCGGAGATCGTCCGGTCCTCGACGGTCATCGCCCTGACCAACCCGATCTCGCACCGCGTGCTGCCGCTTGTAGCCGGCGACTGACGCGGGCGGCCGCGATCTTGGTGCGGATCGTCTGCTCCCGCGACCGAATCGCATCAAGATCCACAATGGAACGGCGCTCAGCCGGCGAAGGGCTTGGCGCCGACGATCTCGACCTTCATCGTCTTCCCGTTGGGCGTCTCGTACTCGACGGTGCTACCCACCGCCCGGCCGAGCAGCTTCTGGCCGAGCGGGGACTGCGGCGAGTACACCGCGATCCCGGCCGTCTCGGCCTCCTCGCGGGAGCCGAGCAGGAACGTCTCGGTGTCCTCGTCGCCCTCGAACCGCACGGTGATCACCATGCCGGCCTTGGCCACGCCGTCGTCGGCGGGCGCCTCGCCGACCTGGGCCTTACGCAGCATGTCCTGCAGCAGCGCGATCCGGGCCTCCTGCTTGCCCTGCTCCTCACGGGCCGCGTGGTACCCGCCGTTCTCCTTCAGATCGCCCTCTTCGCGGCGCTCGTTGATCTCCTTGGCGATGACCGGCCGGGTGTCGATGAGCGTCTGCAGCTCCTGCGACAGGCGGTCAAAGGCCTCCTGGGTGAGCCAGGTGACAGCGGCGGCGTCAGTCGGGGGCACGCGTTACTCCAGGGCTAGCCGGTAAAAGTACGAACGTCGAAAGTAACACCGACGGGTGATCTGGGCGAAGGCCCACCGGACTCGCACCAGCCTCGCAGCCTGGATCAGCGGGCCTGGCGCCTGAGCCGGTGTGCAGTCGTCCTGTCCGCATCGGTGACAATGGAGCCCGTGAGCAACTCGACGGACGGCGCGCCGCGGGTGGGTACACCCCCCCTCCGGCTGATGGCCGTGCACGCCCATCCCGATGACGAGTCCAGCAAGGGCGCGGCGACTATGGCCCGCTACGTCGACGAGGGCGTCGAGGTCCTCGTCGTCACCTGCACCGGCGGTGAGCGCGGCAGCATCCTCAACCCGGCCCTGAAGGACCGCCCGGAGATCGCGGCCGACATCGCGAACATCCGCCGCCGCGAGATGGATCGGGCGCGCGAGATCCTCGGCGTCGAGCAGCACTGGCTCGGCTTCGTCGACTCCGGCCTGCCCGAGGGCGATCCGCTGCCGCCGCTGCCCGAGGGCTGCTTCGCCCTCGTCCCGCTCGAGGAGGCGACCGGACGGCTGGTCGCCGAGATCCGGCGGTTCCGGCCCCACGTCATCACGACGTACGACGAGAACGGCGGCTACCCGCACCCGGACCACATCCGCACGCACGAGATCAGTGTCGCCGCGTTCGACGCCGCGGCCGACCCGGACGCCTACCCCGAACTGGGCGAGCCCTGGCAGGCGTTGAAGCTCTACTACGACGTCGGATTCAGCATGGGGCGGATCGAGGCACTGCACACGGCGATGACGGCCAAGGGGCTCGACTCGCCGTTCGACGAGTGGCGTGAGCGTCATCGCAAGTCCCAGCAGGACGGCCAGCGCCGGCCCCCGAACATCACCACGCGCGTGAACGTCGGCAACTGGTTCGAGCGGCGTGACGCGGCGCTGCTGGCCCACGCGACCCAGGTCGATCCCAACGGGTGGTTCTTCGCGGTGCCGCTGGACCTGCAGCGCGAGGCCTGGCCGACCGAGGAGTTCGAGCTGAGCCGATCGCTGGTCGACTCACCCCGGCCCGAGGACGATCTTTTTGCCGGGATCCGCGAGAGAGTGTCAGCATGACAACCGGAGTAAACACTCTCTACCGCTCCGCGGACCACGCCGATCGACGCCAGGGAGTCCGATGATTGGCTTGTCGATCGCGGTGGCGGACCCGTCCGGCGAAGGCGCGAAGGCCGGGCCGTGGGGTCTGGCCACGATCCTGGTGCTGTGCGTGGCCTGCTACTTCCTGTTCAAGTCGATGTCCAAGCATCTGCGCAAGGTGCGCGAGGAGTTCCCGTCCGACGACCCGCCGACCGGCCCGTCGACCGGCCCTTCAGTGGCCGCCAAGCCAGCCGGTGAGGGCACAGAGCCCGCGCCCGCTCAGCCGGCCGACGGCTCGCCTGCGGCGAAGGCCACGCCGTCGTCTCGAGCGGTGGCCGCGCCCCGGGCGTCCACGGACCGGACCGACTCCGCCGAGTAACGCGCCGCCATCGCCCGTCCGCTCGCCGCGACGAGTTCGCGCAGGGCGACGGGTTCCAGGACCTCGACGTCGGCGCCGAGCTGCATCAGGGCGTGATGGGCATGGCGCACCGACTCGATCGGGACGGTCGTGGTGCACCAGCCGTCCGGATCCGGCGCCGACATGGCCCGCTGCCCGGCCCGCGCGGCCGGCGAGCCGATCAGGAAGAGCAACTGCCGGCCGACCTCGCTGAGCCCGATCGTGGCCGTGCCGCCGAAGATGCGCTGCTCGTACTCGCGCTGGTAGTTGCCCCAGTGCGTGGCGAGGGTGAACCCGGGCGGCCGCTCGAACCGCTCGTCCAGGGCGGCCGCGGCCCGCACGCGGGACACGCGATAGGTTCGCGGCCCACGCCGGTCGGCCGGTACCGACGCGACCAGGTACCAGGTGCCGGCCTTGAGCACGAGGCCGAGCGGTTCCAGGACCCGGTCGACGACGGTCCGGTTGGCGCGCTCGTAGCGGACCTCGACCAGATGCTGGGCCCACACCCCGTCGGCGATCGTGGCCAGGTTGGGCGGCGCCTCGGTGTCGCGCAGCCAGCCCGGCGCGTCGAGGTGGAAGCGATCGCGGATGCGGGCGGCGCGCTCGCGCAGCTCGGGCGGCAGGGCGGCCAGCAGCTTGAGCTCGGTCGCGGCCAGGACCGGACCGAGGCCCAGGTCAGCGGCGGCGCCGGGCAGGCCGGCGAGGAACAGCGAGTCGGCCTCGTCCGCGGTCAGGCCCGTCAACTTCGTCCGGTAGCCGTCCAGCAGCTGGAATC
>JBDTGE010000174.1:0-9437 GCA_039937575.1 Jatrophihabitantaceae bacterium | reverse complement strand
CACCAGGACCGCTGGATCGTTCAACGCCTTCCACACGTCGTCGATCGGGGCGTGCAGGGTCGCGTCGCCGCTGACCTTCATCCTTGCTCCTTCTGCCGGCGCAGCTCGAAAAGTTCGGTCGGGGAGATGGGCATCGAGGTGATGGTGATCGCCTCGGCGTCCTCGATGGCTGAGGCGATCGCGGCCGCCCCCGGGATGACGCCGGCCTCACCGGCGCCCTTGATGCCCAGCGGGTTCAGAGGCGACGGCGTCACGAGATGGTCGATCTCGATCTTGGCCGGCACCTCGGTCACGTACGGCATCAGGAAGTCCATGAACGACGCGTTCTGCAGCTGGCCCGCGTCGTCGTAGGCCATCCGCTCGTAGAGCGCTCCGCCCACCCCCTGCGCGACCCCGCCGTGGATCTGGCCCTCGACGATGCGCGGGTTGATCAGGTTGCCGCAGTCGTGCACGACGCAGTAGCGCAGGATCTTGATCTCGGCCGTGTCCGGGTCGGTCTCGACCACCACGGCGTGCATGCCGCTGGCGAACGTCGACTGCATCGGCGAGAAGAACCCGCGGCCCTCGATGCCCGGCTCGTCGCCCTCGGCGACCGGTGGCTTGCCGGTGTCGCCGACCGCGAACTGGGTCGCCGCCTGCGCGGCGTCGTCGAACGCGTAGCGCAGCGGGTTGGACAGGACGGCCACCGTGGCCAGGCTGATCTCCGCCCCGGGTGAGCCGACGACGCGCACGATGCCGTCGACGATCTCCAAGTCCTCCGGGTCGGCCTCGAGCGCGTCAGCGGCGATCTTCAGCGCCTTGGCCCGCGCCGCGCGCGCCGCGAGCGCGATCGCCGAGCCGCTCATCACCGCGGCGCGCGAGGCGAACGTCCCTACCGCATAACCCATTCGTCGCGTGTCGCCGGTGACGACCTCGACGTCACCGATCGGCACGCCCAGCTCGTCGGCGACGATCTGCGCGAACACCGTCTGGTGGCCCTGCCCCTGGCTGGTCAGTCCGGTCGCGACCTTGACCTTGCCCGAGGTCTCGACGACGACGTGCGCGCCCTCGTACGGGCCGACGCCGGTCCCCTCGACGTAGCAGGCCAGCCCGATCCCGACGCGTCGTCCCTCGGCCCGGGCGGCGTCGCGCACGCCGGTGAACTCGTCCCAGCCGACGAGCGCCTTCAGCTTGGCCAGCGAGGCCGGGTAGTCGCCCGAGTCGTAGATCAGCGGGCGACCGTCCTGGAAGATCAGCCCATGATCGTAGGGCATTTCCTCCGGCGTGATGAAGTTCCGCTCGCGCACGACGGTGCGGTCCAAGCCGCGATCGGCGGCGACGGCGTCCATCACCCGCTCCATCACGAAAACCCCCTGCGGGCGGCCGGCGCCTCGATAGGGCGTCACGATAAGGGTGTTCGTGTACAGCGAGTCGAACTCGACGCGGTAGTTGGGCGTGCGGTACGGGCCCAGCAGCTGGGTCGAGGTGATGATAGGGACGATCAGGCCGTAGGGGATGTACGCGCCGTGGTCGTGCCAGAACCGCACGTCGAGAGCAGCGATCACGCCGTCGTCGTCGAAGCCGACCCGCACGTGGTGCAGCTGCTGGCGCTCGTGCGCGCTGGAGATGAAGTGCTCGCGGCGGTCCTCGACGAACTTGACCGGCGACCCGAGCCGCCGGGCCGCCCAGGGCACCAGCACCTCCTCCGGCCACGGGTGGACGATCTTGACACCGAACCCGCCGCCGACGTCCGGGGTGATCACGTCGACGTCGACCAGCGCGAGCTCCAACTTCGCGGCGACCGCGGCGCGCACGCCGGTGGACGTCTGGGTCGAGGTCCACATCCGCAGCCGATTGGACTCGGTGTCCCACCGCGCGAGCACGCCGCGCCCCTCCATCGGCGTGGCCGCCGACCGTTCGATCGCCAGGTCGAGCTCGAGGGTGTGCGCCGCGGCCGCCATCGCGGTGTCGACGTCGCCCTTGCTCTGCCTCAGGTTGGCCGCGACGTTGCCCGGGACGTCCTCGTGCACCAGGTGTTCGGCCGCGCGGGCGGCAGGGATGCCGACCACCGCGGGCAGGTTCTGGTAGGTGACCAGCACTCGCTCGGCCGCATCCTCGGCCAGGTACCGGTCGCGCGCGAGTACCATGACGATCGGTTCGCCGACGTGGTTCACCTCGTCGCGGGCCAGGGCGTACTGCGTGCGGCCGTGCGTCAGCGCCGGGTGCGGGATCAGCAGCGGTAGCGGTTCACCGACCTTGCCGTCGAGGTCCTCGTGGGTGTAGATCGCGACCAGCCCGTCGATCTCGAGCGCGCCGCTCACGTCGATGTCGAGGATCCTCGCGTGGGCGTGCGGGCTCCGCACGAACGCGCACGCGAGTGCGTCGGAGCCGAGGTCATCGAGGTAGCCGCCGTGGCCGCGGACGAGGCGGTCGTCCTCGACCCGGGCCAGCGGCTGGCCGAACATGCGCGTCATGCCGGCTCCCCACCCGATCGGCGCTCGCGCTGGATCTCGGCGGCGCGGTGCACGGACTTGAGGATGTTCTGGTAGCCGGTGCAGCGGCACAGGTTGCCGCCGATCATCTCGCGCGCGTCGTCCTCGGACGGTTCGGGGTTCTCGCGCAGCCCGGCCGTGATCGTGGTCAGGAAGCCGGGCGTGCAGAACCCGCACTGCAGACCGTGGCAGTCCGCGAACGCCTGCTGCACCGGCGACAGCGTTCCGTCGGACTGGGTCAGCCCCTCGACCGTGGTGATCTGCGCGCCGTCGACCGAGACCGCCAGCAGCAGGCAGGACCGCATCGGCGCGCCGTCGACCAGAACCGTGCAGGCGCCACACACCCCGTGCTCGCAACCGACGTGGGTACCGGTGAGTTGCAGATCGTGGCGCAGGCAGTCCGAAAGCAAACGCCGGGCAGGCACGCGCACGTCCCGCGCGGCCCCGTTGACGCTCAGCCGGACGTCGTGCAGTCGCTCGGTCGTCATGCCGCCACCTGCAGCCGAGCGTTGGCCAGCGCTTCGGCCAGTGCCCGCGCGGTCAGCACTCCGGCCAGGTGCCGCCGGTAGTCGGCGCTCGCATGGATGTCCGCCTCCGGTTCGACCTGTGCGCGCGCCTGCTCAGCCGCCGCCGCGAGATCCACACCGGCCGAGGTCAGGTCGAGGACGAGGGGCGTGGGCGCGACGGACAGGTACGCCGTCCGGGCCGAGACGAGCCCGCCGTCCTCATCGAGCCGGACGAGCGCGCCGACGCCGCACACCGCGTAGTCACCGTGCCGGCGCGCGACCTCGACGAACGCCGTACCCGCTCGCGGCCCCAGCACCGGGAAGGCGGCCTCGATCGCCAGGTCGCCGGCCTGGACCGCGGACTCGAGCGGGCCGAGGAAGAACTCGGCTGCGGACACGTCCCGCACACCCGCGACGCTCGCGATCCGTACCGACCCGTCGAGCAGCGACAGCACTGCGGTCATCTCCCCGGAGGGGTCGGCGTGCACTATGCTGCCGACCGTCGTGCCCCGGTTGCGGATGGTCGCGTGGGCGACGAGCCGCAGGGCCTGCCCGAGCAGCGGCTGGGCCGCCCGTGCCGCCGGATCGGCGAGGACAGCGGCGTGCCGGGCCAGCGCACCGACCCGGACGACGTCGCCGTCGACCCGGACGTAGGCCAGCTCAGCCAGCCGGTTGATGTCCACCAGATGGTGCGGCGAGGCCAGTCGCATCGACAGCAGCGGCAGCAGCGACTGGCCGCCGGCCAGCACCTTGCCGTCCGAGCCGAGCGATCCGAGGATCGCCACGGCGTCGGCCACGGACTGCGGCCGGGAGTACTCGAAGGCTGGTGGCTTCACCGGGGCGGATCATCTCCGAACTCTCCGCGGAACGGGGACACCTCGCCGTCCGGGGTCTCGACGTTACCCGTCGCGATCATCGTGCCACCCTCGTACGCGCGACCTCCGCCCTGCGGCTCGTCCTTGAGGTGGGCCGGCGCCAGCCAGTGCACGAAGTGGTAGCCGATCAGCACGATCAGCGTGCCGGCCGCGATGCCGGTGATCGAGAAGTTGTTGGTGAAGTTGACGGCCAGGCCGCCCACGCCGGCGATGATGCCCGCCGCGGCCGGCACCAGGTTCACCGGATTGGCGAAGTCGACCCGGTTCTCGATCCAGATCTTGGCGCCGAGCAGGCCGATCATGCCGTAGAGCACGAGGGTGATCCCACCGAGCACCCCGCCCGGCGTCGCCGCGACCAGCGCGCCGAACTTCGGGCAGAAGCCGAACAGGATCGCGACCACCGCGGCGATGTAGTAGGCCAGCGTCGAGTACACCCGCGTCGCCGCCATGACCCCGATGTTCTCGGCGTACGTCGTGGTGGGCGAACCGCCGACGAACGAGGCGATCGCGGTACCGACACCATCGCCGATGAAGGCCCGACCCAGGTACGGGTCCAGGTCCTCGCCGGTCATCTCCGAGACGGCCTTGACGTGGCCGGCGTTCTCGGCCAGCAGTGCGATCACCGACGGGATGATCAGCAGGATGAACGTGAACTTGAACGCCGGCAGGTGCGGACCGCTGAGCACGTTCACCTGACCGCCGACGTGCGTGATGATGTCCTTGGGCACGCCGATCCAGTGCGCGCTCTTCACGCTGCTCCAGTCGATCCGGTTCTGCATGACGCAGTGGCTGACGCAGCTCGGCACCGCCTTGACCTGGTTGATCTGGTCGGCGATCCACGAGATGAGGTAGCCGAACACCAGCGCCAGGAAGATGGCGATCCGGCTGATGAACCCGCGGCCGAGGACGGCGACGACGACGACGAAGCCGGCGGTCATCAGCCCGATCCACTGCTCGTTCGGGAAGTAGATCGTGGTCGCGACGGAGGCCAGGTTGAAGCCGATCAGCATGACGACCGCACCGGTCACGACCGGCGGCAGCACCGCTCGCACGTAGTGGGCCCCGCCGAAGTGCACCAGAACACCGACCAGAGCCAGGATGAGCCCAGCGATCAGGATCGCGCCGGTCACGTGCGCGGAGTCGCCGCCCTGCTTGCGAATCGCGGCCACACCGGCGACGAACGCCGCCGACGTGCCGAGGTAGGACGGCACCTTGCCCTTGACGATCAGCAGGAACAGGATCGTCGCGACGCCGGACATCATCACGGCCAGGTTGGGGTTCAGGCCCATGATCGCCGGGAACACGAACGTCGCGCCGAACATGGCGACGATGTGCTGGGCGCCGAGGCCGGCCATGCGCGGCCCGGAGAGCCGTTCGTCGGGCTTGACGACCTGACCCGTCGGTGGCGTCTTACCCCCGTAGACCACCTTCCAGCCGAATGCTGACATTGCCGACTTCCTTCCGGTCACGAGCCAGGCGTTCGCGGTCGATGTGATCGCGCTCACCGAACGCTAGGGGCCCGGGCCGGAGCCGAACATTGGGCAAACCTGACGAACAACGGACGGCCGAGCTGTGGGCGGATCCGGTCAAAGCGCGCAGATCGGCCACGGCCGGTCCGTGAC
The DNA here is from genome assembly GCA_039937575.1 of Jatrophihabitantaceae bacterium. Taxonomy (GTDB): domain Bacteria; phylum Actinomycetota; class Actinomycetes; order Mycobacteriales; family Jatrophihabitantaceae; genus JBDTGE01. Next base: position 3,963 of record JBDTGE010000174.1, on the reverse strand, counting down.
TTGGAAGACGGTGATCTCAAAGTGAGACACCGCCGTCCGGCCGATCGGCCAGCATTGGCCCACACGTAGACCGAGCGTGGTCGGAGGTGGCGCCACAGTGTCCAGTGCGGTTCCGGCGATCCTCGTTCTCGCGGCTTCGGTCGCGATCGGAGGGTGGCTGTCAGTGCTCGGTTCGCATGTCGCCCAGATCGAGGTCCTGCCGGCGAGCTGCCGCCGCCGCTTGCAGTGGTGGCAGTCGCACACCGCTCTGATCACCGTCGTGTGCGTGCTCGCCGCACTGGCCGCCGTGTCCATGCAGGCCACCAAGATCATCGGGTAGCCGCATGTCAGATTGAGACAGTGGCCCGTTCCACTGCTTGGCAGCATCGGCCCTCACCGGCACCAGCCGGCACGAGTGCACTCGCGGCCAACGCAGGGAGTTGCCATGTCAACGCACACCGACACCATCACCGAGAACGGAACAGCCGGGCCCGACCTCGCTGAACCAGCCCCCAGCGTCGCCTCGAGCCCGCCGTCCACCGCGTTCTTCGCCGGCAACCCGGCGGCGGTCGGCATCCCGCTGTTCATCGCCGGCTCGGTCGCCCTCGCGCTCGTCCTGGTGGGGTACGTGCCGGCCACCGCGGTCGGCGCCTCGATCCCGATCATCTTTGCGGCCACCGGCATCGGCTTGACCCTGAGCACGATCTGGAGCGCCGCGCTCGGCCAGACCGCGGTCGCCAGTATCTTCGGAATCTTCGCCGGATTCTGGCTGAGTTACGCGGTGCTGGTCCTCGGTCTGACGCACAACTGGTTCGCGATCACGGCGGCTGCCGCCGTGCACACGCAGGGGCTGTTCCTGATCACCTGGCTGGTGATCGTCGGGATGCTCACGATCTCGACGCTGCGTCTTCCGCTGGCGTTCACCGTGCTGTTCGTCCTCGTCGACGTCTGCCTCGCGATCGTCCTCGCGGCGACGATCAACGGCTCGAGCAGCCTGTCGAAGGTCGGCGGCGTCGTCGCGTTCGTGTTCGCCGCCGTCGGCGTCTATCTCTACGTGGGAATTGCCGGCGAGGCGACCGGTGGCAAGGGCGTCCCACTCGGTCGGCCGATCATCGTTTCGTAGGGACGACGATGCCGTACTCGTGGATCTTGCGGTAGATCGTCGCCCGCGACATTCCCAGCGCCAGCGCCGCCTTGACCTTGCTGCCGTTCGCGTCGGCCATTGCGGTCACGATGGCATCGCGCTCCATCGACTCCAGCGGGTTCAACAGCCGCCGACTGACCGTCTGCGTCTCGGGCGGGAGGTCGGCGGACTGGATGATCCCGGCCCGACGGTGCTGGACGACGCCGTGCAGCATCTGGTGGACCTGCGCGACGTTCCCGGGCCAGGCCGATCGCATGAGCAGTCGCAGGGCGTCCGGCGAGCAGGCCACCCGGCCACCGTGACCGAGCCGGGCCAGGAAGAAGGACACCAGCTGGTCGAGGTCCTCCAGGTGCAGCCGTAACGGCGGCACGTCCACCGTCCGCGGGAACTGCCGCAGCAGGCTCTCGAGATCGGCGTTCGCACCAGCCCGGCTCAGGGTCACGGCGACCCACAGCGGCCGCTCGGGCCGGGCGGCGCGCTCGTCCTGCAGCGCCGAGGCCAGCGCGCGCAAACCCGGTCCGTCCAGGCGATCGACGTGCCGGACGGCGAGGCTGCCGACGTCGTCCAGCAGCACGGCCCGGACCGACGCGAGCCAGTGCGGGTCAGCCGCCGCGTCGGCCGCGTCGAGCACCGTGAACCGCACGCTCGGCTGGCGGCGCAGCTGTACCGCACGCAGCAGCGCCAGCTTGCCGACGCCCGGCTCGCCCTCGAGCGCCAGCCACTCCCCGGACCGAAAGACCTGCTCCACCTCCCGGCAGGCCCGAAGCCACAGCGGCGCGTGGCCGACCAGGCCCGGCAGGGCGCTGTGCGGGCTGCTCGTCCGATCGGCGACCGGGACCTCGGCCGCGTCCAGCTTCACGTGCACGACCACGCCCGCGAGCTGCGGCCCGACGCGCACCTGGTTGTAGAACATCTGGGCCGATGCACCGGTGGGCAGTGTCAGCCCCGCCGACCACCGTGGGCCGGGCTCGAGCTTCTCGATCGACCGGCTGGCGTGGGCGAGCAGCGCCGCCTGGTCGGACGGGTCGAGCTCGGAGCGCGCATGGTCGTTCAGCATCACCGCGTCACTGGTCACGGCGAACACGATTCCGGCCATCCGCCGGCAGGTGCGCCGGTAGGCCTGCAGCAGCTCCAGTTCATGCAGGCCGGAGTCGGCCAGGAGCGCCTGCTGGATCTGCTCGGCCGTCGCCTTGGCCAGGGTCAGCAGCAACGACTCGGCGTCCTTGCGCCAGCAGGTCAGGTCCACCGCACCGACCGTGCGTCCGGTGATCGGGTGGTGGATGGGCACGCCGGCGCACGCGAGGTCCTCGAGGTTCTCGGCGTAGTGCTCATGGCCGAACACGTGGGTCGCCGTGCCCGCCTCGAGCGCCGTCCCGATCCCGTTCGTGCCGACGTACTGCTCTGCGTAACTGAACCCGGGCGCGAGCTGGACGCTGTCCAGGTGCCGATCCAGGGCGGGGTCCGCGGAGCGCCGGCTGAGCACGAGGCCGGACTGGTCGGTCAGGATGATGCTCACCGGCTGGCCGTCGAGCTGTTCGCGCAGCCGCCGCAGCACCACTTCCGCGCTGCGGGTCAGTTCGGTGTCGATCTCCGGATCGCGAACGTAGGACATGTCGATCTTGTCCGCCAGGACGTGCAGATCGCGCGAACGCTGCCACGAAGCCAGGATGGCCGGGCGCACGGTGGACGCCTCGGTCGGCTCGGCGGTGAGGAAGCGGACCCGGGTCTCGGCCAGTCTTCCCTGCCCGGCTGAGGGCGTGGTGCCCTGAGCCCTGGTCGCCATCGCGCTCACCACCTTTCGCCGTTGCGCTCCTGCCGCATCGTCGACAGGCGGGGATGGCCCCGTGGGGCGAGTCGTACTCCTAGGGATTTCACGATAGCTGCGCGAAGTCAAGAAGAGCGGTCTCATATTGAGACGTCGGCGTTGAAGCGGTGCGGGATATTCCGGTTGGGCACCGGTCTGCGCGCGGGTCAACGGCCCTGCGACTCCGCGCAGTTCCCGTCAGCCGGCGCCGGACGGAGGTCCCGCGATGAGCGCGCCCGAGATCGAGACCTACAACCCCTGGACGGTCGTCAACCTGGTGTTCTCCCATCTGGCCGAACAGGGTCTGCATCCGGTGCTCGGGGAGAGCGGCGACCCGGGGCCGCCGGCGCGCGCCCTGCTGTCGGCGCTCGGGATCGAGCCGTCCCCCGAGGGAAATCGTCAGATCATGCGCGATGTCCGCGCCAACCTGGCCGAGATACGCGCGGTGATGCTCGACGAGAAGTGAAGCCGGCCCCGGGTTCCGTCTCATTGTGAGACCTTGACGCACCCGCCGACCGAGTCTCATGGAGATTGACGGACCAGCTCATCCGAGGAGTGTGGCAATGAGTCGTCAGAGCGTGGCCAAGGCCCACGAAAAGATCCAAGAACTGGCGTGGGAACCGCTGTACCACACGCCGGTCTCGCAGTACGGCACCGATTACACGTTCCAGAAGGCGCAGAAGAAGGACCCGCTCAAGCAGGTCCTTCGGTCCTACTTCCCCATGCAGGAGGAGAAGGACCACCGCGTCTACGGAGCGGCGGACGGTGCGATCCGCGGCAACATGTTCCGCCAGGTCCAGGAACGTTGGCTGGAGTGGCAGAAACTCTTCCTGAGCATCATCCCGCTGCCGGAGATCTCGGCGGCCCGGGCGATGCCCCTGCTGTTCAACACGGTGCCCAACCCCGAACTGCACAACGGGCAGGCCATCCAGATGATCGACGAGGTCAGGCACTCGACGATCCAGCAGAACCTCAAGCGCCTGTACATGAACAACTACATCGACCCGGCCGGGTTCAACAGCAGTCTGCGCAACTT
>JBDTGE010000173.1:0-8739 GCA_039937575.1 Jatrophihabitantaceae bacterium | reverse complement strand
TGATGCTTTCCAGCGGGCCCTTCCAGCCGTCGCGAAAGCCCACGAACTCGTGCCCGTACACCCCGACACCCTTGCGGACGACCGCGCGGATCACCGCGTTGAGTCCCGGGCAGTCTCCGCCGCCGGTCAGCACACCGATCTTCATGCCGACGACCCTAGCGAGCTACCGCCGGGTGGCCAGGACGTTCCACCGGGCGAGGTTGTGTCGCGCGTCGGCGAGCGCGTCGTGCTGGTCGGCCGGCGCGGGCGGCAGCGGCGGCGAGCCGGCGTCCTCCCAGACCTGGCGCAGCTCGTGGGTGAACCGCGGGATCGCCCGGGGCAGCGCGCGCATGTCACCCCACAGCTGGGCCAGCGTCACGTGGTCGTAGCCGGCCATCCAGGCCCACAGCTCGATCGGCTCGTCGCCCTCGGTCAGGAACGCGAGCAGTTCGTCCCGGATCTGCCCGCGCGAGCGCCAGGCCCGGTCGGCCGGACCGGGCAGCTTGTCCAGCACGTTGTGGCGGACCCAGTCGATCGCGCGCGTCGGGTCGAACTCGGTGGAGACGGCGTAGAACTCCCGACCGTCCTCGGCGACGACGCCGACGGAGACCAGTTCGATGGTGCGACCGTCCTCGATGAACTCGGTGTCGTAGAAGTACCGCACTAGGACGCGCGGGTATCTGGGACGCGGTCGCCGATCTCGCGCACCTCGCGCGCCCCGAAGGCGGTGTCCCGGCCGGCGGACTCCTTCACCTTGGCCGCGTACTGGTCCGAGTACTCCTGGCCGGACAGTTGCATCAGCTCGTACATGATCTCGTCGGTGATCGAGCGTTCGACGAAACGGTCACCGGCCAGGCCCTCGTAGCGGGAGAAGTCCAGGGGCTTGCCGAAGCGGACGCCGGGTCGCGGACGCAGCTTGGGGATCTTGCGGCCGGCGGGCTGGATTGCCTCGGTGTTGATCATGGCGCACGGGATGACGACGGCGCCGGACGCGAGCGCCATCCGGGCCACGCCGGTCTTGCCGCGGTACAGGCGGCCGTCCGGCGATCGGGTGCCCTCCGGGTAGATGCCGAGCAGGTTACCGGCCCGCAGGACGCGGACGCCGGTGTTGAGCGCGGCCCGCGAGGCGTCCGAGTCGTCGCGGTCGATCGGCACCTGGCCGACGCCGGCGAAGAACATCTTGGAGAGCAGGCCCTTGACGCCGGGTGTGGTGAAGTACTCGGCCTTGGCCAGGAAGGTGACCTTGCGCCTGACCATCACCGGCATGAAGAACGAGTCGCAGAAGGACAGGTGGTTGCTGGCGATGATGGCCGGGCGGTCGTCCGGGATGTTCTCCAGCCCCTCGGTCCACGGCCGCCACAGTGCCCGCAGGAACGGCCCGAGAAGGACGAACTTCGCGAGCCAGTAGAACACGGTGAGGACTCCCGGTGGGCCGCCGACGACTGTCCAGATCGACATTAGTGCCTGCCCGGCGCGGGGCACCACATTACGAGCAGGATCCCACCATGGGTTCTGCGGCCCGCGGGAGGCATGATGGAGGCTCCGCGAACGTACGAGACAGGATCCAGCTGTGGCCGTTCTTCCAGGTGCCGTTCTGGCCGGCGCCGAGCCGTACTCCGCCGACGCCGGCCCGATCGGGGTCGTCGTCAGTCACGGCTTCACCGGGACGCCGGCCAGCATGCGTCCGTGGGCCGAGCACCTCGCCGCCGCCGGCTACTCGGTGCGCCTGCCGCTGCTCCCCGGCCACGGGACCCGGTGGCAGGACGCGAACGAGACCGGCTGGCGCGACTGGTACCGCGAGATCGAGGCCGCGTACGACGAGCTCGCGGCCCGCTGCGAGAAGGTGTTCGCCGTCGGCCTGTCGATGGGCGGCACGCTGGTCACCCGGCTGGCCGAGGAGAAGGGCGACGCGATCGCCGGCCTCGTCCTGGTCAACCCGGCCTACGCGACCGAGCGGTTCGACGCCCGGTTCGCCAAGTACATCAAGTCCTTCGTCAAGTCGCGGCCGGCCATCGGCAGCGACATCAAGAAGCCCGGCGTGAGCGAGCTGGCCTACGACCGCACACCGGTCGGCGCCTTCGTGTCGTTGCAGCAGTTGTGGGGGGTGGTGCTGGCCGACCTGGGGCGGGTCACCGCGCCGATCCGGCTGTACCGCAGCCTGGAGGACCACGTCGTCGAGGCGCTGTCGGCCAAGCTGCTCCACACGCGGGCGACGGCGACCGAGGTCGACGAGGTCGTGCTCACCGACAGCTATCACGTGGCGACGCTGGACAACGACGCCCAGCAGATCTTCGACGGGAGCGTGGAGTTCATCCGGTCCCACACCGGTGCGACGGCCGCCGAGGGCACCACGACGCCATGACGATGGGTCCGACTCCAGAGCCGGGCGGGGCCGAAGTGCCCCGCCCGCTGGACAACGGGCTGGCCGCGGCGCGCTACGTGCCGCTGACCGACATCGACCCCGGGATCGGGCAGCACCTGCTGACCGCACTGGGCCGCGCCCGCATCGCCGCCTACCTCGACGAGTCCCCCGGGCCGGCCGAGACGCGGCGGCTGTTCGTCGCGGCCGAGGAGCGCGGGGACGCCCGGACGATCGTCGCGGCCGTCGTGCGCGCCGCGGGCGGCAGCGCACCGCCGATCCCGGCCGACGAGCTCAAAGCGCCACCTGACCCGCTGGTCGGGGTGGACACCGACGCCGCGTTCGCCGACCTGATCGCGGACTGGCACGTGGACACGGTGGCCGCGATCCGCAACGCCGAGAAGGCGCTGTCCCGCGAGGACGAGGACTGGAAGGCGCGGCTGGAGAAGGGACCGGCCGAACCGACCTGGCTGGACGAGCAGCACTACGTCCCCCCGGTGCCGCCGCCGATCCCGCGGCTGTCCGCCCCGACGATCATGGCCGTGCTCCTGCTCACGGTGTCGATCCTGCTGCTGGTCCTGGGCGGCGAGCTCGGGCTCCCCAGCAAGTTGACCATGCTGCTCGGAGTGTGCGGCGTCCTGCTCAGCGCCGGGATCCTGGTGATGCGGCTGCGCGAGAACCGCGACGAGGACGACGACGGCGCAGTGCTCTGAACCTCGCTACGACAGCTCGAGTTCGGCCAGGATCGGCAGGTGATCGCTGGCGATCTTCGTGTCCGGGGTGTCGATGACGCGCACCGATCGGACGACCAGGCCCGGGCCGAGGAAGATGCCGTCGATCCTCTGATGCGGCTCGGCCGCGGTCGAGGTGAACGCGTGCCGCCCGCCGTCGGTCACCATCACATCGGTCCGACTCGCGACCAGCGCGTCCCACGTCTTGGAGCCGGGCTTGTCGTTCATGTCGCCGGCGACGACGGTCGGCAGGCCGGCCGGGATGTACCGGGCGATCGCGGCATCCAGCTCGCGGATGTGCTGCAGACGCGGTGGTTCCACGACGTCCAGATGCGTACCGGCCACACCGAACGTCGAGCCGGCCAGACGCAGGACGGCGATCGCGGTCCCGCGCTGGTGCAGGCCCGGGTCCTTGCTGAACTTGACGTCCTGGGTCGAGATGACGTCGACCCGCAGATTGGACAGGATCAGCTGGGCGGCTGCCGTCCGCCCGCCGCTCACGACCACCAGACCGCTGCGGCGCGCGAGCTCGGCACACAGCGAGCGCCAGCGCAGGAACCGGGGCGCCTCCTGAATACACACGACGTCGGCCTCGGCCGAGCTGATGACGCGGCCGAGTGCGGCCCGGTCATCGCGCATGGAACGGACGTTGTAGGTCAGCAGGCGCAGAGTGGGCACCGGCTCATCGTGCCGCATCGTGCCGTGGCACTCACCGGCAGCCGAGGTCCGCGTCGACCTTTGAGCTTGCTATCAAGTCAGGGGCTGAACCGGGTTTGTGCGCCATAGTCGTCAATCATGAGTTGGTCGACGCGCACCATAGCCAGCGCTCCGTTCGATGACGGCGCGGAGGCCGGGGCCGAGGGCAACGCCCGCCTGACCTCGGCGATGGGCCTGATCCTCATCGTCATGCTCGCGGTCGAGGGTTACACGATCCTGGACGTCCGCGGCATGATCACGCTGCACATCTTCCTGGGCGTCATGCTGGTCGGGCCGGTCCTGCTCAAGATCGCATCGACCCTGTATCGGTTCGTGCGCTACTACCGCCACTCGCCCGTGTACGTCCGCAAGGGGCCGCCGCACATCGTGCTTCGGGTACTGGGCCCGCTCGTCATCGTCAGCAGCCTGGCCCTGCTCGGCACCGGTATCGCCCTGCTGTACGTCCACTCCGACGGCGGGCTGCTGCTCACCCTGCACCAGGGCAGCTTCATCGTGTGGGTCGGCGTCATGACGCTGCACGTGCTCGGTCACCTCCGTGAGGCGGCGGTGGCGACGTGGCACGAGGTGTGGCAGTCCTCGCCGCGACGGCGGCTGCGGCTGGTGGCGTTGGTCCTCGCGCTCGTGGTCGGTGTCGGCGCGGCGAGCGCGCTGCTGCCCAGCGCGTCGTACTGGATCAACCGCGGACCGGGCATCGGCCGTCACGATCACCGGCACTGAGCGCCGACCGCTCGCCGCGGTCGATGCTGAGAGCGCGCGAGCGATACCCGCTGGACTCGCTCTCATTCCCCCATCGGACGGCCGTTCGACTGCACGCTGATCTCATGAGCCGCTCCGCGACGTTGCCGCGGCCGGAGCTCCGCCCGCCGCAGCCGACCCCGACCGCGGCGTCGCCGACGTGGCCCCGCCGACGCGTCGTCCTCGCCGCCGTCGGCGTCGTGCTGCTCGCGATTGTCGCCCGGCTCGGTGTGACCGATCGCGATGTCCTGCAGGACCTGGGTTCGCTCGTCGCCCGCAGCGCCGCTGACTGCCGTCATCTGCGCTGGCAGTTCACCGCCGTCGTGATCGTTCTAGGCGCACTGCATTACATCGCAGCCGCGACGGCTACCCGCGCCGCCTCCGGGCTGCATCTTCGGCTGCCCGAGACGATCATGGTCCAGCTCGCCGCGGCGGCCGCGAACCGAGTGACTCCGGCCGGTATCGGTGGCTCCGCCGTCAACGGCCGATACTTCGTGCGTCGCGGCCTGTCCGTCCCGGCTGCGGTCGGCGCCCTCGCGGCGTTGAACGTCCTCGGCGCCGTCGCGGATCTGATCGTGTTCGCCGCGCTGGTGCTCGCGGGCGGCGTGTTCGGGCTGAACGGGGGAACGCACGAGCTCGGCCGGCTGTGGTCCAGGCTCTCGCATCTGGTCGCGCCGCTCCGCTCCCCGTGGCTCTGGCTCGGGCTTGTCGTCGTGGTGATCGGGGTGAGCCTGACGCGTGCGCGCAGGGCGCGCGGAAAGGGCGCGTCCTGGCGTGCGCTCGTGTCACCGGCGCTCAGCCTGGGCCGCCACCCGCGCCGACTGCTGGTGTTGACCGCCGCGTCCGGATCGACGACGCTCGTGCTCGCGCTCGCGTTCATCGCCAGCGTCGCGATGGTTCCCGGTCCGCAACCGCAGCTCAGCACCGGGGCGCTGCTGGTGGCCTACCTGGCCGCCTCGGCGGTGGGCAACGCCGTTCCGGTGCCGGCCGGCCTCGGTGCCACCGAGCTGGCGTACATCGGCGTCCTGGTCACAGCGCACGTCCCGACGCCGCAGGCGGTCGAGATTGTGGTGATCTTTCGGCTGATCACGTTCTGGCTGCCCGCAGTCGCGGGCGTCCTCGCCAGCCGCCAGCTCCGACGTACCGCCGCGCTCTGACCCTGGTCGCGGCGTGACACCACGAGCCGGCACCCTCGCCACCGCGGGCGCGTGGGTACCCCTTCAGCCACATCAACGTGTGGCTGAAGGGGTATCCATCGGCTGCGGATCGGGTCAGAGCTGGCTGTGACGGCGGGCCAGGTCGGCGGCACCGACGAGCCCGGCCTCGGGGCCGAGGGCCGCGCCCTCGATCGAGGCGACCGGTCGGAACCCGCGCCCGGTGAGCGTGTGGGCAAACTCCTCGCGAGCCGGCCGCAGCAGCAACTCCCCCGCCGCCGACACGCCACCGCCGATCACGAACATCGAAGGGTCGAGCACCGCGGCCAGGTTGGCCAGCCCGCGCCCGAGCCAGCGACCCATCGTGGTGCAGATCGACACCGCGGCCCGATCGCCCTCCGCCGCGGCGGCGGTGACCAGCGGGCCGGTGATGTCCTGGACCGTGCCGGCCAGATCGAGCAGACGGGCCGCCGCCACTGGGGATTCGGCCGCGAGCTCCCGGGCGTCGCGGGCCAGCGCGCGACCGGAGGCGTACATCTCCCAGCACCCCCGGTTGCCGCACGCGCACAGTCGCCCGTCCGGGACCAGGGTCATGTGCCCGTACTCGCAGGCGATCCCGAACGCACCGCGGTACACGTCGCCGCCGATGACCAGCCCGCCGCCGATTCCCGTCCCGAGCGTCACGCAGGTGATGACCGGCTGGGCCTGGGCCACGCCGTAGCGGTACTCGGCCCAGGCCGTGGCGTTCGCGTCGTTCTCGATAATCAGCGGTGGCGCGATGCGGCCGGCCAGCGCCTCGCGCAGCGGCTCGTTGCGCCAGGCGAGGTGCGGGGAGAACAGCACGGTCGAGTTGTCGTTGGCGATCCAGCCGGCCGCACCGATACCGACCGCGCAGACGTCGTGCCGCGCCGCCAACTCGTTGACCACCTCGGCGATGACGTCCTCGGTCGCGGCCGCGTCGGTGCCGGGGGTCTGTCGGCGCTCGCGGTCGAGCACCCGCCCCTGGTCGTCAACCACACCGGCCGCGACCTTGGTGCCGCCGATGTCGACCCCGATCGCGAGCGGCATGCGTTACTCGGTTTCGGCGGCCGGATCGGCGCCGAGGTCGATGCGCTGCACCCGCGGGCGCGGCGCCTCGCCGTGGTGCCCATGCGCACCGCCGTCGTCGGACCGGGGTGTCGCCGCATCGACGAAGGCGCGGAACGCAGAGGCCAGCGCGGTTCCGGCCTCGGCCACCCGCTCGGTGACCTCGGGCCGCTCACCGCGCAGGACACCCATGAACTGGCAGATGGGGCACCACTGGCAGTCGCTGCCGGTGTGCCCGTCCGGCGATGCGGGGAACGTCCGCGACGCCCAGTCCTGGACCGCGGACACCATGCGCATCGCGTCGCCGAGATCGTCGCCGCGCGGACCCGGATCGTCGCCGTCGAACTGCTCAGTCATCGCGGACCTCTCGCTCTCGTTCGGCCCACCGGTGCGCCCGGCGGCCGGACGGCACCGGCGCACCCTGCGGCCACACCGTCGGGTCCGGGCGGAACCGCACTCGAAGGTGCGACCCGTCGAAGTCTCCCCCGACGACGATGCACCGGCGCAGCATGCTCGGCAGCGTCAACACCCGCCGGCTGCCCCCGACAGTCACCACCAGATCATCGCCCGCGCGCACCGCGTCGACCGATGCCTTCTCGGCCAGCGGCAAGGACATCCGCAGCACGAACTGCGCGCCGTCGGCGTCGACCTTCAGCAGGTCGACCGGCGCCCCGAGCGCGGCCGGATCATCGCCGGGCAGCTCGCCGTACAGCGCGGATCCGACCTCACGCAGGGCCGTGACGCCGACCGGTTCGCAGGGGCGGTAGGCCAGTTCGGTCACCGGCAACCCGGCGAACGAATCGCGGATCGCGGTCAGCTGCGTCTGTTGCGCGCGCGCCCACCCTTGCCGCCACTCGTCCTCGCCCGCGGGGAACACCCGGTTTGCGATGATCAGATCGACCGAATACCCGTACAGCGCAAGGGCAGTGAACGTGCGGCGGGCCTCGGCCGCGACGACCGCTTCGGGCGTGAGCACCAGCCGGACCGACGTCACCTCGGGATCGCCGAGCAGTTGCTGCACGCCGGCCAGGTCGTCGTTGAGGTGCAGCAGCGAGTCGAACAGGCTGTCCGGCGGGATCACCTCGCCGCGCCCGAGCACGGCGGCGATCGGGCGCATGCCCTTGGCGATACGCCGTTGTGCGGGGAACACCTTCTGCAGGTACCAGGTCAACGCTTCGGGCAGCGCGAGCAGGCGCAGCGTCTCGGCCGTCGGCGCGCAGTCGACCACCAGCGCGTCCCAGTCCCCCGCCATCGCCAGCTCGCGCACCGCGAGCAGGGCGAGCACCTCCTCGACGCCGGGCAGGATCGTCAGCTCGTCCGCGGTGATCGGGTCGACCCCTCCGCGCGAGAGCATCTCGGTCAGGAAGCTCTGCACGTCGCGCCACGCGGCCTCGAACCGGCTCTGGGTGTCGATCTGGACGGCCCACAGGCCGGGCGCGACCTCGCTCGGCTCGCCGGTCAGCGGCACGGCGAGCGCATCGGCCAGCGAGTGCGCGGTGTCGGTCGACAGCAGCAACGTCTTCACGCCCCGATCGGCCAGCCGCAGTGCAGTCGCCGAGGCGGTCGTCGTCTTGCCGACACCCCCCTTGCCCGTGAACAGGACGATCCTCATGCGAGCGTCGACTCGACGTGCTTCTTCAGTTCCTTGAGCGCCTGATCCATCACGATGCGCTCGCCCTTGCGCTTGAGCGTGCCGAGCATCGGGAAGATGAGGTCGACGGTGAGCGAGTAGGTGACGTGCGTGGCGGCGCCCTGGGGCTGCAGGGTGTACGAGCCCTGCTGGGCCCGCATCATCTGCCCGGACGTCAGCGTCCACTCGACCTTGCGGTCGGCGTCCCACTCGTAGCTGAGCTCGTACTGGTCCCGGATCACCCCGGCGTCCAGGGTGAAGGCGACGCGCAGGGCCCGACCGTCCACGCCGACCTCGAGCACCTCGGTCTTCTTGATCGAGCCGGCCCACCTCGGGTAGCTCTCGAAG
>JBDTGE010000172.1:0-12928 GCA_039937575.1 Jatrophihabitantaceae bacterium | reverse complement strand
TTGGCATCTCGAGAACTTCAGAGATCGTCTTGCCCTTGTAGTGCACCTCGAGGGTCTCGCGGTTGTACCGAGCGCCCTTGCAGACCTCGCACGGCACGTAGATGTCGGGCAGGAAGTTCATCTCGATCTTGATCGTGCCGTCGCCCGAGCACGCCTCGCAGCGCCCGCCCTTGACGTTGAACGAGAACCGGCCCTGCTGGTAGCCCCGCACCTTCGCCTCGGTGGTGGAGGCGAACAGCTTTCTCACGTGGTCGAACACGCCGGTGTAGGTGGCCGGGTTCGACCGCGGGGTCCGGCCGATCGGTGACTGGTCGACGCCGACGACCTTGTCGACCAGGTCGAGGCCAGTGACCCTGGTGTGCCGCCCTGGCACAGTGCGAGCGCCGTTGATCCGGTTGGCCAGCACCGCATGCAGGATGTCGTTGACCAGGGTCGACTTTCCCGAACCCGAAACACCGGTCACCGCAATGAGGGTGCCGAGCGGAAAGTCGACGGTGATGTCTCGAAGATTGTTCTCCCGGGCACCGACGACGGTGAGTCTGCGACGACGGTTGACCGGCCTGCGGACCAGCGGCACCGCGATCTCCCGCGCACCGGACATGAACGCCCCGGTGATCGACTCCGGTGCTGCCTCCAGGTCGGCGACGGTACCGGAGACGACCACCCTGCCGCCGTGTTCGCCCGCACCGGGTCCGATGTCGACCACCCAGTCCGCGGTGCGGATCGTATCCTCGTCGTGCTCGACCACGATCAGCGTGTTGCCGAGCTTCTTGAGGCGGACCAGGGTCTCGATCAGCCGGTGGTTGTCGCGCTGGTGCAGCCCGATGGACGGCTCGTCCAAGACATAGAGCACGCCGACCAGCCCGGACCCGATCTGCGTCGCCAGCCGGATGCGTTGGGCCTCTCCACCGGCCAGCGTCGCCGCCGCGCGATCGAGGGAGAGGTAGTGCAGCCCGACGTCGATGAGGAACCCGAGCCGGGCGTGCACCTCCTTCAGGACCCGCTCGGCGATGAACATCTCGCGGTCATCGAGCGCGAGGTCCTTCAGCCAGGCCGCGGCGTCGCCGATCGACAGGGCGGCTAGTTCGGCGATCGAACTGCCGCCGATCGTCACGGCGAGGATCTCCGGCTTCAGACGGGTGCCCTGGCACGCCGGGCACGGGACCTCGCGCATGAAGCCCTCGTACTTCTCCCGGGCGTAGTCGCTCTCGGTCTCGGCGTAGCGCCGCTCGATCCACGGGATCACACCTTCGTAGCCGGCGTAGTAGGAACGCTCGCGTCCGTACCGGTTGGTGTAGCTGACGTGCACCTGCTCGGCGGTGCCGTGCAGCACCGCCTTCTGGGCCCGGGCCGGCAGCCGCTCCCACGGCGTGTCCAGGTCGAAGCCCTCGGCCTCGGCCACCCCGTACAGCAGCCGGGCGAAGTACTCGCCGGTCTGCGGGGTGTTCCACGGCCCGATCGCGCCCTCGGCCAGGGTCGCCTCGGGGTCGGGGACGACCAGCTCCGGGTCCACCTCCTTGCGGGTGCCCAGGCCCGTGCAGACCGGGCACGCGCCGAACGGGGAGTTGAAGGAGAACGAGCGCGGCTCGAGGTCGTCGACGGCCAGCGGGTGATCGTTCGGGCAGGCCAACCGCTCGGAGTAGCGCCGCTCGCGGTGCGGGTCGTCCTCGGGCAGGTCGACGAAGTCGAGGATCACCAGGCCACCGGCCAGGCCCAGCGCAACCTCGACCGAGTCGGTGATCCGCTGCTTGCTGGAGGCCTTGGCCGTAAGCCGGTCGACGACGGCCTCGATGGTGTGCTTCTCCTGCTTCTTCAGCTTCGGCGGCTCGGTGAGCGGGTGAACGGTGCCGTCGACCCGGACGCGAGCGAAGCCCTTGGTCTGCAGGTCGGCGAACAGGTCGACGTACTCGCCCTTGCGCTCGCGGATGACGGGCGCCAGCACCTGGAACCGCGTGCCGTCGGGCATCTCCAGGATCCGGTCGACGATCTGCTGCGGGGTCTGCTTGGTGATCGGCTCGCCGCAGACCGGGCAGTGCGGGCGGCCGATGCGGGCGTACAGCAGCCGCAGGTAGTCGTAGACCTCGGTGATCGTCCCGACGGTGGAGCGCGGATTCTTCGACGTCGACTTCTGATCGATCGAGACGGCCGGCGACAGGCCCTCGATGAAGTCGACGTCGGGCTTGTCCATCTGGCCCAGGAACTGGCGGGCGTAGGCCGACAGCGACTCGACGTAGCGCCGCTGGCCCTCGGCGAAGATCGTGTCGAACGCGAGGCTGGACTTGCCGGAGCCGGACAGCCCCGTGAACACGATCATGGCGTCGCGGGGCAGGTCGAGGCTGACGTCCTTGAGGTTGTGCTCGCGGGCGCCACGGACGATCAGACGGTCGTTCACGCAGAAGGTCTCTCGTTCGAGGGAGGGGTTCGGGGTCGAGCGTAATGAGTCCCACCGACAGCGCGCTCGGCCGACCGGGGGCAGGATGGAGGGATGCCCCGAACCGTCGCAACCAACACCACCGTCGAGCTGCCCGAGCTGCTGGAGTTCGCCCGGACCAGGCACCAGATGATCCTCGTCACCCGTCGACGGGACGGCGCCCCACAGGTCTCACCCGTCACGGCGGGCGTCGACGAGGGCGGCCGTATCGTCGTCTCGACCTACCCGGAACGGGCCAAGGTCACCAACCTGCGCCGGACGCCCGAGTGCTCGGTGCTCGTGCTGTCCGACGAGTTCGGCGGCGCCTGGGTCCAGGTCGACGGGACGGCCGAGGTCATCGACCTACCCGACGCGGTCGAGCCGCTGGTGGACTACTACCGGGCGATCTCCGGCGAGCACCCGGACTGGGCCGATTACCGGGCCGCCATGCTGGCCCAGGGCAAGTCCCTCATCCGGATCACGCCCACCCGCTGGGGCCCGATCGCCACGGGTGGCTTTCCGGCCAGGCTGGCCGCCGGGACATAGGTAGAGCCCGGCCAGGTTTGCCGCCGGGACATAGGTAGCGCGCCCGGCCCAGCTGCCCGGATCAGGGGTAAGTGTCAGGACGCCAACTGAGCAAGGTAGCCGCGATCTCCGCGAGTGTCAGGTTTCCCTGTGCCACGTCGCGGACGAAGGTGTCGCCGGCAACTGGGTCCGGTACCCGAACGTCCTCGCCGTTCAGGATCAGGAAGTAGCGAGTCGCGACCCAGGCCAGTCGCTTGTTGCCGTCGATCAGGGCGTGGTTGCGCGCCAACGACTCCATCAGTGCCGCCGCCTTCAACCCGACGTTCGGGTATGCGTCCTCGCCGAACGCGCTGGCCCGCGGGCGCGCGAGGGCCGACTCGAGCAGGCCGACGTCGCGCACCAACACCTCGCTGGGCGCGATCGCGGCGGTGGCAACAGCCATAAGGTCGTCGAGGTCGAGGTAAACCGTCACTGCGACAGCAGTTTGAGCAGCTCCGCGTCCTCGTGAACGATGCGGGTCAGCGTCTGCGCACGATGCTTGCTCCGTTCGCCGAGGTAGTCGCGGATCGCTTCGCGCGCGACATCTTGCATCGACCGTCCGGACGCGTCCGAGTACGCCCGCAGCGCGTCGGCTTCGTCGTCAGTGAGGCGAAGGGTCATGGCCATGCGTCAATGATACCGCGGTGATACCACCGGACCATTCGGTTTTGCGTCAGTCCAGGCGCCAGTCCACCGGGTCGCCGCCGCGCTCGAGCAGCAGGGCGTTGGCCCGGCTGAACGGGCGCGAGCCGAAGAAGCCGCCGCGTGCGGACAGCGGGCTGGGATGGACCGACTCGACGAACGGGGTCGAACCCAGCATCGGCTTCAGCGTCTGGGCGTCGCGCCCCCACAAGATCGCCACCAGCGGTGCATCGCGGGCGGCGAGCGCGCGGATCGCCTGCTCGGTCACCACCTCCCAGCCGTTGCCCTTGTGGGCGGCCGATGCGCCCGGACGTACGGTCAGGACCCGGTTGAGCAGGAGCACGCCGTGTTCGGACCAGCGCGACAGGTCTCCGTGCTCGGGCGGCACGACGCCGAGATCCTCGCGCAGCTCGGTGTAGATGTTCCGCAACGACGGCGGGATGGGCCGCACGTCCCGCTCGACCGAGAACGACAGCCCGACCGGGTGCCCGGGCGTCGGGTACGGGTCCTGGCCGACGATCAGCACCCGGACGTCGGCGAACGGCTGCGTGAACGCGCGCAGCACGTTCGGCCCGGCCGGCAGGTACGAGCGACCGGCCGCGATCTCGGCCCGCAGGAACTCCCCCATCGCCGCGATCTGCTCGGCCACCGGGGCCAGGGCCTCGGCCCAACCGGCGTCGACGAGCTCGGAGAGTGGTCTGGCGCTCACGCCGCCGACGCTAACGCAGGCCGTCGATCCCCTGTCCGCCCGGTCGCCACTGATCTTGTTGCAGTGTCGCTGCCCGCGATCGATCTTGTTGCAGTGTCGCTGCCCGCGAGCGATCTTGTTGCGCTACGGCTGCCGAGACCACGCAGACGCAACAAGATCACCTGCTATCACGATGTGCCCGCGACGGCGGCGGCGATCGCCTCGACGGCGTCGGCAACGGGGACGTCCTGACGCTCGCCGGTGCGCCGGTCGCGCAGCTCGATGACCCCGTCGGCCAGGTTCTTGCCGATGATCACGATGGTCGGGACGCCCAGCAGCTCGGCGTCCTTGAACTTCACTCCGGGCGAGACGCCCCAGCGGTCGTCGTACAGCACCCGGACGTCGCGCGCCTCGAGCTCGTCGGCGATCCGGCCGCACTCGGCGTACACGGCCTCGTCCTTGCCGGTCGCGACGAGGTGGACGTCGGCCGGCGCGACCGCGCGCGGCCAGCACAGCCCCTTCTCGTCGTAGGTCTGCTCGGCGATCGCCGCCACCGCTCGCGTGACTCCAACCCCGTAGGACCCCATCGTGATCGTCACCGGCTTGCCGTTCTGGTCCAGCGCCTGCAGTCCGAACGTTTCGGCGTACTTGCGGCCGAGCGCGAACACGTGCCCCAGTTCGATGCCACGCGCGATCTCGAGCACGCCACCGCAGCGAGCGCAGAGGTCGCCGTCGCGGATCTCGACCGCGCCGATCTCGCCGTCCGGCGTGAAGTCGCGCCCGCGCACGACGTACGCGGCGTGCTTGCCGTCCTCGTTCGCCCCGGTGACCCACGCGCTGCCCTCGGTCACCAGCGGGTCGACGAGGTACTTGATCTTCGCTGCACCCGAGTCGGCGCCCGGACCGACGGTCGGCGCAGCGCCGGATGCCTCGGCCGCACCGAGACCCAGCACCTGCGGGCCGATGTACCCCTTCACCAGGCGGGGGGCGGCCGCGAGATCATCGGGCCCGGCCTGCTCGACCTGAGTCGGCTCGAGCTGCCCGCCCAGCCGCTTCAGGTCGACCTCGCGGTCACCGGGCACCCCGACGACCAGCAGCTCCCACTCCTTCGTGCCGGGCGCGCGGGTCTTCAGGACGACGTTCTTCAGCGTGTCGGCGGCGGTGAACACCGTCGGCAGGCCGAGCGTGTTCAACCGCGAGACCAGCGTGTCAATCGTCGGGGTGTCCGGGGTGTCGAGCACCATTTGAAGCGGGTGGTCGGCCGGGTCGTGCGGCTCCGGCGCGGCGATGACCACCGCTTCGGTGTTCGCCGCGTAGTCGCAGTTCGTGCACTGGACGAACGTGTCCTCGCCCGACGGGGCCGGGCCGAGGAACTCCTCCGACGCCGAGCCGCCCATCGCGCCGGACACCGCGAAGACGATCTTGTAGGTCATCCCCATCCGGGTGAAGATCCGCTCGTAGGCATCGCGGTGCGCGCGGTACGCGGTGTCCAGGCCCTCGTCAGACAGGTCGAAGGAGTACGAGTCCTTCATGATGAACTCGCGACCGCGCAGGATGCCGGCGCGCGGGCGGGCCTCGTCGCGGTACTTCGTCTGGATCTGGTACAGCGCGAGCGGGTAGTCCCTGTACGAGGAGTACTCCCCCTTCACCAGCAGCGTGAACAGCTCCTCGTGGGTGGGACCGAGAAGGTAGTCGGCGCCCTTGCGATCCCTAGTCTTGAACAGGGTGTCGCCGTAGTCGGCCCAGCGGCCGCTGACCTCGAAGATCTCGCGCGGGATCAGCGCCGGGAAGTGCACCTCCTGCGACCCGATGCCGTTCATCTCCTCGCGGATGATGCGCTCGATGTTCGCCAGAACCGCCAGGCCCATCGGCAGCCACGAGTAGATGCCGGGGGCGATCCGGCGCACGTAGCCGGCGCGGACGAGCAGCTTGTGGCTCGGCACCTCGGCGTCGGCGGGGTCATCGCGGAGGGTTCGCAGGAAGAGTTTGGAGAGTCTCAGCACGAGGCAAGGCTATCGGCGAGCGGATAACCCATTGCGGGCCCGGGCGAGAATGGGAGCGGCTCACGCCGGCAGGGCGTGGAACGGATCGAGGAGGTGCCCGCGTGAGGACAACCGCCTGGGTGATCACCCCCGTCATCCGCCCGCTCCCGCGCTGACCGTCTCCTCGACGGGGCGCGACCTGTCAAGGAGAGCCACCAGTGCCCTGCGATCAGCCCGAGGACATCGCGCACAACGAACCGAACTACTCCAGCTGGGACGGTGCGACCCACGGCCCCGAACCGCGGCCGGACTGGGTCATCACCGACCTGTCCGCGATCGACCGCGAGCTCGGCGTCCTCAAGACCGGCAAGGAGGCCGACGTCCACCTCGTCCGGCGGGTGGCGCCGGACGGCCGCGAGTCGCTGCTCGCGGCCAAGCGGTACCGCACGACCGAGCATCGGATGTTCCACCGCGACGCCGGCTACCAGGAGGGCCGGCGCACCAAGCGCACCCGTGACACCCGCGCGATGGCCCGACGCACAACCTACGGTCGCGAGCTGCTCTCGGGGCAGTGGGCCGGCGCCGAGTTCGCCGCGCTGACCGACCTGTGGCGGGCCGGCGCACCCGTCCCGTACCCGGTGCAACTCGCCAGCGCCGATCTCATGCTCGAATTCATCGGCGACGCTGACGGCGCGGCCGCACCCCGCCTGGCCCAGTGCCGGCCCGGACCGGGCGAGCTGGCCGATCTGTTCGAGCAGTGCGTCGCGGCGATGCGGCTGCTGGCCCGCCTGGGTCTGGCCCACGGTGACCTGTCGCCGTACAACCTGCTGGTCCACGACGGCCGGCTGGTCCTGATCGACCTGCCCCAGGTCGTCGACCTCGTGGCCAACCCGCAGGGGCCGGAGTTCCTGCACCGCGACTGCGAGAACGTCTGCACCTGGTTCGCGCGGCGGGGACTGGCGAGCGTCGAGTTCGAGTACCTGTTCGGCGATCTCACGGCCGAGGCGGTCGGCTCGTGGTGACGACGTTAGGGTCGCGCCATGCCTCACTACGACCTGGCGGTCATCGGATCCGGCTCGGGTAACTCGCTCATCGGTCCGGACTTCGACGACTGGCAGATCGCGATCATCGAGGAGTCGACGTTCGGCGGCACCTGCCTGAACGTCGGCTGCATCCCGACGAAGATGTACGTCTACCCGGCCGATCGCGCCGAGGCAGCACGGCACTCCGCCCGGCTCGGCGTCGACGCGTCGGTGTCCGGCGTGCGGTGGGCCGACATCCGGGACCGGGTGTTCGGCCGGATCGACCCGATCTCGGCCGGGGGGCGCGAGTACCGCGCTCACGGTGAGGCGAACACCACGCTGTACGAGGGGCATGCGGCCTTCACCGGACCGCACGAGCTGACCCTGTCGAGCGGTGAGGTGATCACCGCCGACCGCATCGTGATCGCGACCGGTTCGCGGGCCACCGTGCCGGACGTCGTGACGGCCGGCGGTGTCCCGTTCCACACCTCGGACACGGTCATGCGGATCGACGATGTGCCGGCGCGGGTGGCGATCCTCGGCGGCGGTTACATCGCCGCCGAGTTCGCGCACATCCTGTCCGCGTTCGGGGCGCGGACGACGGTGATCGCCCGGTCCGCTCCCCTGCTCCGCGAGCTCGATCTCGAGGTGGCGCAGCGGTTCACCGACGTGGTGCAGGACCGGTGGGACGTCCGGGTCAAGACGCGGGTGGAGCGCGTCGAGCCGTTGGGCGACGCGGTCCGGCTCACGCTCGACGACGGGACGAGCGTCGACGCCGACCTGCTGCTGGTGGCCACCGGAAGGGTGCCGAACTCCGACCGGCTCGACCTGGCGGCGGCCGGGGTCGACGTCCACCCGGACGGGCGGATCGTGGTCGACGAGTTCCAGCGCACCTCGGCCGACGGGATCTGGGCGCTGGGGGACGTCAGCTCGCAGTACCAGCTCAAGCACGTGGCCAACCACGAGTCCAAGGTGGTCGCGCACAACCTCGCACACCCGGAGGCGATGCGTGAGTCCGACCACCGGTTCGTCCCGTCCGCGGTGTTCACCCACCCGCAGCTGGCGAGCGTCGGGCTCACCGCGGAGCAGGCAGCCGCGTCCGGTCGCCGGTTCGTGAGCGTCGTGCAGGACTACGGCAGCACCGCGTACGGCTGGGCGATGGACGACAGCACCAGCGTCTGCAAGCTGATCGCCGATCCGGGCACCGGGCAGCTGCTCGGCGCGCACCTGATGGGCGAGCAGGCCTCGACGCTGATCCAGCCGCTGATCCAGGCGATGAGCTTCGGCCTCGGGGTCCGCGAGATGGCGCGCGGTCAGTACTGGATCCATCCCGCACTGACCGAGGTCATCGAGAACGCGCTACTGAGCCTCGACCTGGGCTGAGGCTCGAGCTGGAATGGGCCCTTCAGCTGCACTGCGTCGGCGCGTCAGCCGGCCCGTTCCCCTCGCGTGTCGCTGAGCGAGGCCCGCCCGTCCAGGCGGGCCAGATCGGCCGCTACTCGTCCCGCGTGCCAGCCGTCGCTGTTGCTCACGCTGAGCCTTGAGGAGACCAGCTGCGGGAACAGTTCGGCCAGGTGGTCGTCCACCGCCTGGCTCCGTGCCGCCAGCACCGGCAGCAGCTGGGCCGAGTCCTCGGCCGCCGCGGCCGAGTCGTTGCTGTGCTGCAGCCGTTCGCGGATTCGGCCGGCGTACGCGATGAGGAACGAGTGCCGAAACGATCGGGTCCGCGAGGTCCCGTAGCGGCTGATCTGGGAGCCGGCCGCGGTCATGGCCCGAGTGGCCTGGACCAGCAGCGACGTGCTCAGGATCTCCACGACCCGCTGGTCGACGTCGTCACCGACGATCGTGACGAAGCCCAGCTGCTCGGTGACCACACATCCGCACCGGTTCACGGCGGCCACCGCGTTGACGAGCATGGCCTTGGCACTGACGTACGGCGCGTCGAGCCAGATCCGGCGGGCGCGCACCCCCGATTCGGTGCCGTGCGAGCGATCAGCGACCGCTCGGTGCAGCGAGTACCGCGTCATCAGGTCCTGCGCCTTGGCCGACAGCGCCTCGGCCTCCTCGTCGAACTCGGTCGACTCGGCTTTGGCCAGCAGGGCTCGGACCTTGGCCAGCATCCGCTCGTCAACCGGCTCGGTGGCTCCGACGGTCCAGCCGGCGGTACCGGGCGCGGGCACCGCCGGCTGCAACACCGGCAGCGCTTTGAGCATCGCCAGTACGGCCGCGACGACTTCGCGCGCCGTTTCTCGGGCGAAGTGCTGACGCTCTTGCCACTGAGCGAAGTGTGACTGTTCCGGGCGCCACGACCGTTGCGCACCGGACTGGACCAGGTAGGACCGCCACTGTGGGTGCACCGTCGCCGGCGCGTAACGCTGCGCCGCCTCGGCGACCAGGTCGGCGACGTAGCTCTGGCCGGCTGCGTCCAGGCGGCGCCGCGCGACCTCGACGAGGTCCAGGGGCGTCCAGCCGGCGGCGAACAGGGCGGCGACGACCGCGCCCGCCAGGTCCGAGATACCACGATCGTCGGCACCCCGAGCCGGCTCGGGCTCGACCTCCGGCCGACTGCGGATCCGATCGCTGCGCTGTGCCCTCGCTCGCTGTTTGGCGGCCCGTCGAGCCCGGTTCTGTGTCCCCATGGTTCAGATCCTGCCGGTGCCCACCGACAGTTGTGGACCGATCAGAGCTGGCCGAGGGAGAACCGCATCCCTTGGTCGTCGGTGCACTCGCTGCTGATCCCGTACGGCTGCTGCTCCGGGTCGGTCGCGACCCCGCCGGCCGCGCGCACGGCCGCAACGGCCGTCGCGATGCCGTCCACCCGCCACATCGGGACGGCCGTGGCCCGCTCGTGACCGCCGCTCAGCCCGATCATCGGGACGGTGTCCTCGACCGGCCACCCGTCCGGGACGCGTCCTGAGGTGAATGTCCAGCCGAGGACGGCGCCGTAGAACGCGCGCGCCTTCGCCGAGTCGACGACTTCGAGCGTCAGGTAGGCCAGGTCGCCGGCCCGCCGTCCATTTCGGGGCGAGCGCTCCGTCCCGTCCGCGACCTCGTGGAGCGCGAACTCGGTGCCCTGGTCGTCCACGCAGTCGGCCCGCAGTCCGTACGGTTCGGGCCGGGGCTCGCTGGCCGTCCCGCCAGCGGCGACGATGCGGGCGCACGCGTCCTCGAGGTCGTCCACCGCGTACACGCACAGCAGCGTCGGCTCGACACTCGTCCACACGCCGATGGACGGCGTGGCCGCCGGCACCCGATCGCCGAGGATCACCCAGCCGAGAACAGCGCGGTAGAACTCGGCCGCGCGCGCCGCATCGGGCGTCCGGACCGACGCGTGGGTGAGGTCGCCGGGCCGGAACCGCGGCGTGGGTAGCGGCGAGCTCAGCCCCCAGCGGTGGCCGAACGGGTCGACGATCCAGGCGTTGCGCGTGCCGTACGCGTCGTACGGCGGGCGGTCGCCACTCGCGCCGGCCGCCATCGCGCGGGCCCGGACCACGTCGGCGTCGCCCACGGGGAGCATCAGGCTGACCGACGCCTCGCCCGGGCGCGGTGCGGCGAAGCCGATGTCCGGAGCCTCGTCGGCCAGGTACACCAGCCCGCTCCCGAACTCGAGTTCGGCGTGCCCGATCCGGTTGCCCGGCATGACGATCGGTTCGCCGACGACTCGCGCGGCGAACACCTCGACGTACCAGGTGATCGCCGCGTGGGCGTCGGTCACGGCGAGATACGGGACGGCCGCGCTCCGTGGCGCCGTGGTGCCATCGGTGCCGACATCGGGTGCAGCGGACACGACTACTCCTCGGGGTAGGGACAGCGCGCGCTCGAGCCGCGCGCGCAGGTCGGCCGTGAAGGCCGGGTCGGGCGCCAGCGGGGCGAGCGGCACGCGCAGGTCCGCGAACGGGTCAGGCACGGTCGTCCTCCTCTGCGTCGGCGGCGGTGTAGTCGGCGCGGAACGCCCGGCGGGCCCGGACCAGCAGCGCCTCGGTCGCGTGCTGGGAGCGTTCGAGCAGGGCCGCCACCTGAGCGACCGGCAGGTCGTCGACGTAGCGCAGGGTGAGCACCAGCCGGGTGCTGCGGGGCCAGCCGGTCGAGCGTCTGTCGCGAGCGCAGCGCGTCCAGCCGGGTGTTCCACGGGTCCTCGACGGCCGGCGACTCGAGCGAGGCCACCGCCCGCAGGCTGCGCTCCTCGCGTTCGCGGCGCCGCCAGTGGTCGATCAACTTGTGCCGGGCCACCCCGATCAGCCAGGGGACGTCGATGCGCGGCGGTGGCGTGCGGCGGACCGCGTCGGCGGCGGCGAGGAACGTCACCGAGGCCAGCTCCTCGGCGACATCCCGCCGGCCGCACCGCGCCAGCAGATACCCGTACACCTGGGGCAGGGCCGAGGCGTAGACGCCGAGCAGGGCCGACCGGGCGTCGTCCTGCGCTTCGCGCTCCACGGCGTCCATACCCCTATCGTCGCCCGGCCGGACCCATCTCCGACGCCTCGCGGCCGGAAATCTGCCGGCAACGTCGCACGCCCTACGCTTTGCCCCGTGAGCAGCTATCGCCTGACCACCATCGGTCCGAACGCCGACCTGCTCGACCTCCCGTTCGACCGGCCGCTCGCCCAGTGGCCCGAGGAGCTCATCGTCCACGTGCCGCGCGGCATCTCGCGGCACATCGTGCGGTTCGTCGGCCTGGACGGCGAGGTGTTCGCGGTCAAGGAGGCCACCGACCGGTACGTGCTGCGAGAGCACGCACTGCTGCAGGCGATGCACAACCGCTCGGTGCCGGTCGTCGATGCCTTCGGGACGGTGATCGAGCGCGTCCAGGACGACGGGACCGAGCTGCCCGGCCTGCTGCTCACCCGGCACCTGACGTTCTCCCAGCCCTACCGCGCCCTGTTCTCCGGCCGCGGGCTGCCCCAGCTCCGCAGCCGGCTGCTCGACGCCCTGGCCGAACTGTTCGTGCGGCTGCACCTGGCCGGCTTCTACTGGGGCGACTGCTCGTTGTCCAACACCCTGTTCCGCCGTGACGCCGGCGCACTGGCGGCGTACCTGGTCGACGCCGAGACGGCCGAGAACCATCCGCTCCTGTCCCCCGGCCAGCGCAACTACGACATGACGATCGCGACCGAGAACATCACCGGCGAGATGTTCGACCTGCAGGCGGCCGGAATGCTGGACCCGTCCATCGATGCGATCGAGACGGCGATGGAGCTCGCGCCGCGCTATCAGCAGCTCTGGGACGAGCTCCGGCAGGACGAGGTCGTCGCGCGGGACGAGAGCTACCGCATCAACACAAGGGTCAAGCGGCTCAACACCCTGGGCTTCGACGTCTCCGAGATGGCCGTCCACACCGAGGAGGGCGGTCGGCGGTTGCGGTTCGAGACGCACGTGGTCGAACCGGGCCACCATGCGCGCCGCGTGTTCGCGCTGACCGGCCTGCGGGTACAGGAGAACGAGGCCCGCACGCTGCTGGCCGACCTGGCCCGATTCCGCGCCAAGCTCACCGAAGGGCTGGGCACCGAGCTGCCCGAGGACCTCACCGCGCGCCGCTGGCTGGACGAGAAGTTCTACGGGACGCTCAGCCTGGTCCCGCCCGAGCTGCGGCTGCGGCTGCCCGACGCCGAGCTGTTCCACG
>JBDTGE010000171.1:0-6150 GCA_039937575.1 Jatrophihabitantaceae bacterium | reverse complement strand
CGGCGAACTGGCGCCGCCCGATGAGCCGGGTGTTCTCGAACTCGTCGGTCGGCCCGCGGCCCGGCCCATCGTCCAGGTTGGGCGACATGTCGCCGGCGTTGGTCTGCGCGAACGCGCCGATGAAGTCGGCGGCGGTGGGCGCGCGGTAGTCGACGCCGTGCACGATGCGTTCCCAGTGATAGCCGGCGTATCCCTTGTTGTCGCCGCTGATCAGGCAGTTGTGGTTGCTCATGCTCGTGCCGTGGGTTGGGAACCAGTTGATCGCGCCGACTGCGGTGCCGCCGCGGGTGATGCGCAGCAGTGTGGTCTGCGGGTCGATCGCGTCCGGGAAGAAGGCCTTGTCCGTAAAGGGGTTGCGGTCGAAGGACGAGCGGGACCGGTTGCGGCTGGCGTCGTGCAGCTCACCGTGGGCGATGGAGAGCTCGGACGGGGCGAGGTCGGCGTGTGCGCGTTCGACCGCCTCGACGACTCCGTCGACGATCGCGCGGAACGTCGGCTCGTGAAAGCCTTTCGTCGTCAGGTTGTAGAGCAGGTGATGCGCGTAGCCGCCCGGGCCGCAGTGGGTGTGCGTCGCCGTGAGCAGGACGTTCTCCTCGCGGTAGAGCGGCCCGAACCGGTCGGCGAGTTCACCGAGCACGGCCTGGGTGATGCTCTCGGTGATCATCGGCAGATCGCTGACGACGAGCAGCACGCGGTCGACTTCGGCGGCGAACACGAAGGCGCGCGAGCGCAGCCGGGTGTGCAGGCCCTTGGTGCGCTGGGCCGACTTGCCGTAGCCGAGCATGCCGCAGTCGGCCGGCTCGCCCGTGACGTCGGAGATCCCGCGCCCGACCAGATACGTCATGCCGCCTCCCTTGCCGATAGCTGAACCTATCTAGGATCGACGACGGGCCCGAGCGCGGCGAGTGCCCGGAGGAGGTCCAGTGGACGCAGACGTCATCGTCGTGGGAGCCGGGCTGGCCGGCCTGGTCGCGACGTACGAGCTGACCCGGGCCGGACGGCGCGTGCTCGTGCTCGAGCAGGAGAACGAGAACAACCTGGGCGGGCAGGCGTTCTGGTCCCTGGGCGGGTTGTTCCTCGTCGACAGCCCGGAGCAACGGCGGATGGGCATCAAGGACTCGCGCGAGCTGGCGCTGCACGACTGGATGGGCTCGGCCCAGTTCGACCGCGACCGCGAGGACCACTGGCCGCGGTAGTGGGCGCGCGCCTACGTCGAGTTCGCGGCGGGCGCCAAGCGTCAGTACCTGCATGACCTGGGCCTGCGCGTGGTGCCGACCGTCGGCTGGGCCGAACGCGGCGACGGGAGGGCGAGCGGCCACGGCAACTCGGTGCCGCGCTTCCATCTGACCTGGGGCACCGGGCCGGAGGTGGTGCGGGTGTTCCGCGAACCGGTGCTCGAGGCGGCCGGTCGCGGGCTGGTCACGTTCGGGTACCGCCACCAGGTCGACGGCCTCATCGTGCAGGACGGGGCCGCCGTCGGCGTGCGCGGCACGGTGCTCGAGCCGTCGACCCAGGCGCGCGGGGTGTCGTCGTCGAGGGTCGGCATCGGCGAGTTTGAGCTACGGGCCCAGGCGGTGATCGTCACCTCGGGCGGGATCGGTGGAAACCCCGATCTGGTAAGGAAGAACTGGCCGACCGAGCGCGTCGGCCCGGCGCCGAAGTCGATGATCCGCGGCGTCCCCGCACACGTCGACGGGCGCATGCTGGAGATCACCGAGAGCGCGGGCGGCAACGTCGTCAACCGCGACCGCATGTGGCACTACACCGAGGGGATCAAGAACTGGGACCCGATCTGGCCCGAGCACGCCATCCGGATCATCCCCGGCCCGTCCTCGCTCTGGCTCGACGCGACCGGTCAGCGGCTGCCCGCGCCGTACTTCCCCGGCTTCGACACGCTGGGCACGATGCAGCACATCGTCAAGACCGGACACGACTACACCTGGTTCGTCCTGACCCGCGCGATCGTCGAGAAGGAGTTCGCGCTTTCGGGCTCGGAGCAGAACCCCGACATCACCGGCAAGGACCTCAAGCTCGTGCTGTCCCGGGTGAAGAAGGGTGCACCCGGTCCGGTGCAAGCGTTCCTGGACCACGGCGAGGACTTCGTGGTGCGCGCGACGCTGCGCGAACTCGTCGCCGGGATGAACGCGATCGCGCCGGGGCCGCAGCTGGACTTCGCGCAGGTCGAGCGGGAGGTCCAGGCGCGCGATCGCGAGGTGGCCAACCCGTACTCCAAGGACCTGCAGCTGATGGCGATCAAGAACGCCCGCGCCTACAAGCCGGACAAGCTGTTGCGGGTGGCCAAGCCGCACCGGCTGCAGGACCCCGAACACGGCCCGATGATCGCGGTCCGGTTGCACCTGCTCACCCGCAAGACGCTGGGCGGGCTGGAGACGAACCTGGACTCGCAGGTGATCCACCCCGACGGGACGCCGTTCGCCGGGCTGTACGCGGCGGGCGAGGTGGCCGGCTTCGGCGGCGGCGGCGTACACGGCTACAACGCGCTGGAGGGCACGTTCCTCGGCGGCTGCATCTTCTCCGGCCGGGCCGCCGGGCGCGCCCTGGCCCGGGACCTCGGCCGGTAGCCGCAGCCGGTAGCCTCAGCGGCCGCGTTACCGTCGTCCCCATGGCCTTCCTCCACAACGCGCAACTGGTTCCGTCCAAGCTCGAACTGCTGGCCGGCTGGCTCCCGTCCCAGCTGTGGTGGCCGGGCGGCGAGGTGCCGGCCGCGTCGGTCGGGGCCTACCGGCTCGACGATCCGGCGGACGAGGTGGGCCTGGAGACGCATCTGCTCAGCGTGGGTGGGCGGACGGTGCAGGTGCCGTTGACGTACCGGGGCGCGCCGCTCGACGGAGCCGAGGACGCGCTGGTCGGAACGCTGCAGCACGGGGTGCTCGGTCAACGCTGGGTCTACGACGCGTGCAGCGATCCGGTGTACGCGGCCGCGCTCGCCACGATCATCCTGACCGGCGGCGTGCAGGCCGACCTGATGAACATGGTGGACGGCCGGCTCGAACGGCGGGAGCCGACGACCTTCGCCACCGGCAGCGGCACCGTCGGATCCGACGTCCCACCGATCGGCGCGATCGCCGCCACCAGCGACGAGAACTGCACCACCATCCACTCCGACGGGCTGGAGTTGGTCGTCCGGCGCACGCTCGACGGCGACCGGTCGACGGCCGGGGCGCAGACGCTCACCGGACGCTGGCCCGGACACGACGGACCCGCACTGCTCGCGCTGGCCCGCCGGATCTGACGCCGGCCCGGCGTCAGTCCCGGGCGGCCTGGGCGACCTGCTCGAGCCGGTGCCGGTAGTCCAGCCACCACGCTTGGTCGCCGGGCGCCAGGTTGTCGTTGTCGGCTCGTAGGCCGGCGGCGCCGTCGATGAGTTCGCGGACGATGTCGGCGTGGCCGGCGTGCCGGTGGGTCTCGGCGATCAGGTGGGTCAGGACGCGGTGCAGGGTGACTGCACGGCGTTCGGCCGGCCACCACGGCACGTGACCGGCGGCGTCGAGGTCCAGGGCGTCGATTGTGGCGTCCGAGTGCGCCCACACCCGGTGATAGAGCCCGACGATCTGCTCGCGCGACTCGTCGGCGGTGGCCCACATGTCGGCGTTGGGCTCCGCGCCCTCGTCGAGCCAGGGGAGGGGCTCGGGAAAGGGCCGCGCGAACGTGTCGCCGAGGTAGCCGGCCTCGACGCTCGCGACGTGCTTGACCAGCCCGAGCAGGTTGGTCCCGGTCGGGGTCATCGGCCGGCGGACGTCGTAGTCGGACAGGTCCTCGAGCTTCCACAGCAGTGCGTCGCGGGCGGCCCGCAGGTAGCGCTGCAGATCGGCCTTGGCATCCGGTTGGGTCATGGCGGCCAGCCTGCCACCGCCGGCTGACAGCGCCGCGCTCAGCCGGGCAGCAGTTTGGCCAGCGCGGGCTGCAACGCGGCCGCGATGGCCGCGTAGCCGGCGTCGTTCGGGTCGGCGGCGTCGGCCATGAACTCGGGATGACCGTGCAGCGGGTCGGGCAGGTTGAGGTACTGGCCGCCGGCGGACTCGACCGCCGACTTGATCGAGCCGGCGATGGACCCGATCGCCGGCGGTTGATCACTGTCGCCCCAGAACGGCGCGACCGCGACCAGGATCGCGCTCGGCAGCTTGCGGTGCAGTTCGGAGAACAGATCATCGGCCGCCGAGGTCAGCGTGCTCAAGTCGTCCACCACGTCGTTGCGGCCACCGCTGACGACGATCACGTCCGGCTGGGCGGCCCCGACGGCATCGACCTGGTCGGCGAAGCGCTTGTGGTCGGCTCCCGACTTGGCGTAGCCGGCCCCGCTGTCGCCGAAGTTCTTGACGTCGATCGCGAGCGACCCGGCCAGCAGCTCGAGGCTGATCTCGCGACGACGTCGGTGTCCGGCGCCATCCCCGACACGTTCGCGCCGTACGTCGGGCTGTCGCTCGTGAACGACGGCGGCAACAAGCTCGACTACTACCTGGACCGATCCCTGACCTGGCAGCGCATCGGCTGCGGGTCGCACCGGCAGGTCACGGTCACGATCAAGCTCACCAACAACGCGCCGGTGAGCGGGTTGTCGCCCTACGTCACCGGGCGCAGCGACCATCATGCCTATCCGGTGAAGCTCGGGGACA
This sequence comes from Jatrophihabitantaceae bacterium, assembly GCA_039937575.1. Lineage (GTDB taxonomy): Bacteria > Actinomycetota > Actinomycetes > Mycobacteriales > Jatrophihabitantaceae > JBDTGE01. The sequence continues at coordinate 1,516 of JBDTGE010000171.1, read as the reverse complement.
ACCGGCTCGAGGTCAGCTACTTTCGCCACCGACGGCGCGCAGATGGAGTCGGTGACGGTGAACGGCAAGCCCGGCACCGCCACGGTCGGGGTGCAGATCGGGCACCCGGTGTTCACCGTCGACCTGGAGCTCCCGCGGGCCAGCACCGGCACCGTCGTCCTGCATCTGAGCGAACCCGTCGGCACCGGTTCACCGATCGTGCTGCGCCAACCGCTGGTGCGACCCCTGACGGTCACGCTCGAGGACGGGACCTGCGACTGAGCGGCGGCAGCATGCGTTTTTCGTTGCCTTCAGTATATGCCCGGGTTCGGGGCTCTCATGAGGCCCTGAATTTTGCGCCATACTCGCCCGTCGCAGGCCGGAGCCAACGACAGATGGGGCAGCGGGAATGGGTTATGTGCTGGGTTTCGACGAGATCGACCGGACGCAGGTCGCGGTTGTCGGCGGCAAGGGGGCGCACCTGGGGGAACTCTCGCGGATCGAAGGCATCGGTGTGCCGGACGGTTTCTGCGTGACGACGGAGGCATTCGGACGGATCATGGCCGAAGCGCCGTCGATCGATGATCGTCTCGATCGGCTGATGCGGCTGAATACGGAGGACCGGGACTCGATCCGCACGCTGAGCGCGGAGATCCGGCGGGTGCTCGAACGGGTCGCCGTTCCGGTCGAGGTCGAGGCGGCGATCGGCACCGCACTCGTCCGGCTGGGCGAGCAGAAGGCGTGCGCGGTCCGATCCAGCGCGACCGCGGAGGACTTGCCGACCGCGTCCTTCGCGGGCCAGCAGGACTCGTACCTGAACGTGGTCGGCCCAGCGGCGATCCTGCGCCACGTCAGGCAGTGTTGGGCTTCGCTGTTCACCGAGCGAGCCGTGACCTACCGCGTGCGGAACGGTTTCGACCACCGGAAGGTGCACATGGCCGTCGTCGTGCAGAAGATGGTGTTCGCGCAGGCTTCCGGGGTCCTGTTCACGGCAGATCCCGTGACCTCGAACCGGAAGATCACCTGCGTGGAGGCCAGCTGGGGCTTGGGCGAAGCGCTCGTCTCCGGTCGGGTGAGCCCGGACACCTACCAGGTGCGCGACGACACGGTCGTCGCCAGGACAGTCGGCACCAAGCAGCGGGCCATCCACGCCTCACCCGGCGGCGGGACCAAGGAACAGGCGATCAAGCCCTCGCTGCGGGAACAGCCGACGCTGACCGATGCGCAGGTCGTGCGGCTGAGCCGCCTCGGCCGGCGGATCGAAGCGCACTTCGGCCACCCCCAAGACATCGAATGGTGCCTCGCCGGCGACGACTTCACCATCGTCCAGAGCCGGCCCATCACCACCCTGGTCCCCATCCCCGCGACCGGCGACGAGCAGAACCACGTCTACCTCTCGGTCGGGCACCAGCAGATGATGACCGACGCCATGAAGCCCCTGGGAATCTCCCTGTGGCAACTGACGGCAGGCAGGCCCATGTATGAGGCCGGCGGGAGGCTGTTCGTCGACGTCACGGCGGGCCTGGCTTCGCCGGCG
>JBDTGE010000170.1:0-5867 GCA_039937575.1 Jatrophihabitantaceae bacterium | reverse complement strand
CTCGAGGATTGCCTTGTCGGTGGCCGCGATGTCGGCGGGGTCTCCGGAGAGTGCGGCCCAGCGGAACGGGCCCTTGCCCTCGGCGAAGAGCGGCCGGATGTAGGCGGGCACGAAGCCGGGGAAGTCGAACGCCCGCTCGCAGCCGCCGAGCAGCGCCTCGGCGCGGATGGAGTTGCCGTAGTCGAAGACCTCGGCGCCCTTGTCCATGAAGCCGACCATGGCCTCGACGTGCCGGGCCATCGACGCGCGGGCCCGGCCGGTGAACTCCTCGGGCTTGCGGGCGGCGTACTCGTGCCACTCGTCGAACTCGACGCCGATCGGCAGGTAGCTCAGCGGGTCGTGCGCGGACGTCTGGTCGGTGACGATGTCGATGGGCGCGTCGTTGGCCAGCAACTGCGGGAACAACGAGGCCGCATTGCCCAACAGGCCGATGGACAAAGGCTTCTTGGCGTCGCGCGCCTCGACGGCCAGGCCGAGCGCGTGCTGGACGGAGTCGGCTTGCACGTCGAGGTAGCGGTGCTCGATCCGGTGCTTGATGCGGGAGTCGTCGACGTCGATGCAGATCGCGACGCCGTCGTTCATGGTGACGGCGAGCGGCTGCGCACCACCCATGCCACCGAGGCCGGCGGTCAGCGTGATCGTCCCGGCCAGGCTCCCGCTGAACCGCTTGGCGGCGACGGCGGAGAACGTCTCGTAGGTGCCCTGCAGGATCCCCTGGGTGCCGATGTAGATCCACGAGCCGGCGGTCATCTGGCCGTACATGGTCAGGCCGAGCTGCTCGAGGCGGCGGAACTCCTCCCAGTTGGCCCAGTCGCCGACCAGGTTCGAGTTCGCGATGAGCACGCGCGGCGCCCACTCGTGGGTCTGCATGATCCCGACCGGGCGTCCGCTCTGGACCAGCAGGGTCTCGTCCAGCTTCAGGTCGGTGAGACTGCGGATGATCGCGTGATAGCTCGGCCAGTCGCGGGCCGCCTTGCCGGTGCCGCCGTAGACGACCAGGTCCTCCGGGTGCTCGGCGACGTCCGGGTCGAGGGTGTTCTGCAGCATGCGTAGCGGCGCCTCGGTCTGCCACCCGCGCGCGGTGAGCGTGGTGCCGTGCGGTGAGCGGATCATCATCGGTTCCTTCCTCTGACTGCCTGCTCCCACTGTGCGCGCGATGGGTGTTCGGGTACCAGAGGCTGTTCCCCCTGTCTGGAATATCAGACAGCGACCCGCTGTCGCCGGTCCGCGCGAGGATGGCTGCATGGTGAGGATTCGCGACGCGACGCCCGAGCGCTGGGCCGACCTCGACGCGCTGCTGGGGGAGCGGGGCGACCCGTCACGCTGCTGGTGCCAGTACTACCGCTCGGCCGGGCCGTACCAGCACGAGGCGCGGGCGCAGAACCGGGCGGCGATGCGGCAGCAGGTCACGCAGTCGTCCGTTCCGCACGGCGTCCTGGGCTACGACGGCGAGCGCGCGGTCGGCTGGTGTGCGGTGGCGCCCCGCGCCGACTACCCGCGCCTGGACACGATGCGGGCGGCTCGGGGGACACGGGTCGAGGACGGCCTGTGGTCGGTCACCTGCTTCGTGGTGCGGGTCGGTCACCGGCGGCAGGGCCTGGCCGGCGAGCTGCTGGCCGGCGCAGTGGACCTGGCCCGCCGGCACGGGGCACGGATCGTCGAGGGCTACCCGGTCGACGCCGCGGTACGCCCGAGTGGCTCGTCCGGCTTCTATCCCGGCCCGCTGTCGGTGTACCTGCGCGCGGGGTTCGTCGAGGTCGCGCGGCCGTCGGCGTCGCGGGCGATCGTCCGCCTCGCGCTCTGACCGGTTCAGCGCAGGGGCTGGGGCAGCGCGGCGTCGGCGGCGGCCACGGCGGCGCCGGACCGGACGAACTCCACGGCCGCCTCGATCTCCGGGGACAGGTAGCGGTCCGGCCCCGGTCCGGCGACGTGCTCGCGCAGCGCGGCCACGACCGCCCCGGTCGCCGGTCCCGGTTTGAGTGGCGCGCGCAGGTCGAGCGCGCGGGCGGCGGTGAGCAGCTCGATCGCCAGCACGCGGGTCAGGGCGTCGACCGACCGCCGCAACTTGCGCGCGGCCGACCAGCCCATCGAGACGTGGTCCTCCTGCATCGCACTGGACGGGATCGAGTCGACGCTCGCCGGCGCGGCCAGCCGCTTGAGCTCCGAGACGAGGGCGGCCTGCGTGTACTGGGCGATCATGTGGCCGGAGTCGACCCCCGGGTCGTCGGCCAGGAACGGGGGTAGGCCGCGCGAGCGCGCGACGTCGAGCATGCGGTCGGTGCGGCGTTCGCTCATCGACCCCACGTCCGCGGCCGGGATGGCCAGGAAGTCCAGCGCGTACGCGACGGGCGCGCCGTGGAAGTTGCCGTTGGACTCGACGCGGCCGTCCAGCGTCACGACCGGGTTATCGACCGCTGACGCGAGCTCGTAGCCGGCGACGGTGCGTACGTGGGCCAGCGTGTCGCGGGCGGCGCCGGCGACCTGGGGCGCGCACCGCATCGAGTAGGCGTCCTGGACGTACGTGCAGTCCGGTCCGTCGTGGCTGGCGATGATCGGCGAATCAGCGAGCAGGGCCACGATGTTCGCGGCGGAGACGGCCTGCCCGGGCTGCGGGCGCAGCGCCTGCAGGTCGGCCGCGAACACGCGCGCCGTCCCCAGCATCGCCTCGACGCTCATCGCCGCGGTGATGTCGACCGTTCGCAGTAGCCGGTCTAGGTCGTGCGCGGCGAGCAGGAGCTGACCGAGCATCCCGTCGGTGCCGTTGATGAGTGCCAGGCCCTCCTTCTCCGCGAGCTGGACCGGCTCGATGCCGTGCGCCCGCATGACGTCCGCGGCCGGTGCGAGGGAGCCGTCGGCGTCGTGCACCGAGCCCTCCCCGATCAGCGCGAGCGCCACGTGGGCCAGCGGGGCCAGGTCGCCCGAGCAGCCCAGCGAGCCGAACTCGCGCACGACGGGCGTGATGGCGTTGTCCAGCAGTGCGGCGAGGGTCTGTGCGGTCTGCGGCCGGACGCCGGTCCGTCCGGTCGCGAGCGTCGACAGGCGCAGCAGCATCAGCGCGCGCACGACTTCACGCTCGACCTCCGGGCCCGATCCCGCGGCGTGCGAGCGGATGAGCGAGACCTGCAGCAACGCCCGCTGCTGTACCGGGATGTGCCTGGTGGCTAGGGCGCCGAAGCCGGTGGAGATGCCGTAGTGGGGCTCGACGTCGTCGGCCAGCGCCTCGACCGTGGCCCGCGAGGCGGCGATCGCGGCGAGCGCCTCAGCGGTGAGCTCGACTCCCGCGCCGTCCCGGGCGACGGCGATGACCTCGGACTCGGTGAGTGGGCCGACGCCCACAGCGATGCGCATGACGTCACTGTGCCCGCGGCGATGTGCGTGCGCCAGCGTCGCTGCGGCCGGTCTGGTATCCCAGATCCCGCGAGTGATCGTCTGCGTAAGTGACCACTCGCGGCGGCAGCGGAGCCGGCGGACGCTACCGTCGGCTCCATGCGTGCAGTCGTCATCACCGAGCCCGGCGGTCCCGAAGTCCTCGAGGTGCAGGAGGTCCCCGATCCGGTGGCCGGGCCGGGCGAGGTGCTCATCGACGTGGCCGCGGCGGCGCTCAACCGGGCCGACCTGCTGCAACGGCAGGGTAACTACCCGCCGCCGCCCGGCGCGTCGGCGTACCTGGGCATGGAGTGCTCGGGCACGATCGCCGCGCTCGGCGAGGGTGTCAGCGGCTGGCAGGTCGGCGACCAGGTGTGCGCCCTGCTGGCCGGCGGCGCGTACGCCGAGCAGGTGGCGGCACCGGTCGGGCAGCTGATGAGCGTCCCGGTCGGCGTCTCCCTGATCGACGCGGCCGCGCTGCCCGAGGTCACCTGCACCGTCTGGTCCATGGTGTTCGGTGCCGAGTCCGGGCGGCTGCAGCCGGGCGAGCGCATCCTGATCCACGGCGGCTCCAGCGGGATCGGGACGATGGCCATCCAGCTGGCCCACCACCGCGGCGCGACGGTCTTCGTCACCGCCGGGACGCCACGCAAGGCCGACCTGTGCCGCGAGCTCGGCGCCGACTTCGCGATCAACTACCGCGACGAGGTGTTCGAGGACCGGATCCGGGCCGAGACGGCCGGTCACGGCGTCGACGTCATCCTGGACAACATGGGCGCGCTGTACCTGCCGCGCAACATCGTCTCGCTCGCCGTCGGCGGGCGGCTGATCGTGCTGGGCCTGCAGGGCGGGCGCAAGGGCGAACTCGATCTCGGTGCCGTCCTGGCCAAACGGGCGACGATCCACGCGGCCGGTCTGCGCGGGCGCTCGCTGCGGCAGAAGGCGGCCATCGTCGCCGAGACCCAGCACGCGGTGTGGCCGCTGATCGAGTCTGGCGCGGTCCGCCCGGTGGTCGACCGCGTCCTGACCCTGGACGACGCGGCCGAGGCACACCGGCTCGTCGAGTCGAGCGATCACATCGGCAAGGTGCTGCTGCGGGTGGCTCGCTGAGGACGCCGGTCGTGGCCCGGTTGCGGGCCTGGGTAAGACTGGACTCGTGACCGACGACATCCAGCCCGCCAGCATTCCGGCCGACCCCGAGCACGAGAGCGAGGCCGGCGCGGATCTGGTGCCGACCGACGACGGTGAACAGATCACCGCGATGGTCGAGCAGCCGGCCAAGGTGATGCGGATCGGCACCATGATCAAGCAGCTGCTCGAAGAGGTGCGCGCGGCGCCGCTGGACGAGGCCGGCCGCAAGCGGCTGCGCGAGATCCACGAGTCCTCGATCCGCGAACTGGAGGACGGACTGTCGCCCGAACTGCAGGCCGAGCTGGAGCGCTTGAGCATCCCGTTCGGCTCCGAGGTCCCGTCCGAGGCCGAGCTGCGCATCGCCCAGGCCCAGCTCGTGGGTTGGCTCGAGGGGCTGTTCCACGGCATCCAGACCGCGCTGTTCGCGCAGCAGATGGCGGCCCGGGCCCAGCTCGAGCAGATGCGCGGGCGCGCGCTGCCGCCGGGCGCGAGCGAGCGGCACATGATCGTCGGACCCGGCGGCCAGCTGATCGGGCCGGGCGGCGCGTTCGGCGCGGGGCCGGGCGAGGACGGTCAGGAGCCCGGCGGCACGGGGCAGTACCTGTAGTGATCGGGGGCGACGGCGCCGACGTCTCGATGATCAACACCGAGTTGTGGTCGATCCGCAACCGCAACTCGCAGTTGATCAACCTCTGACACCACACTGATCTCAGCCGAGGAGCGACTCGATGAGGGCCGCCACCGCGTCGTCGTCGTTGCCGCCGACGACCGACCCGGCTGCCGCGATCGCGGCGGGGTGGGCGTTGGCGACGGCGTAGGAGGTACCGGCCCACTGCAGCATCGGGACGTCGTTGGGCATGTCGCCGATCGCGACGACCTCCTCGGCCGTGATGCCGTGCGAGGCGGCGACTTCGGCCAGCCCGCTGGCCTTCGTGACGCCGGGCGCCGCGATCTCCAGCAGGCCGAACGAGGACGAGTGGGTGACGCTGGCCCGCTGGCCGATCAGGATCTCGGCCCGCTCGAGGAAGTCGTCCGCGTCCGCGTCGCGGTCCTTGGCCAGCAGCTTGACCGCCGGTCGGGACAGGACTCTCGCCAGCTCGGCGACCACCGGCGGCGCGATGGGCTGCCCCTGACGATCGACGCGCGGGTTGATCGTCCAGTCGTGGACGTAGCCCGGCTCGGCCGCGAAGCTCTCGCCGTACTCGGCCGCGAACTGGACGGCCGGGAAGCTCTCCCGCAGCTCGGCCGCGAGCCGGCCCAGGACGTCCACGTCCAGGGTGTGCGCCTTCAGCAGCGTCTGGGTCGCCAGGTCGTACAGGACCGCGCCGTTCGCGCCCACGGCCACGCCCAGATGCCCGGTCGTCTCCACG
>JBDTGE010000169.1:0-9503 GCA_039937575.1 Jatrophihabitantaceae bacterium | reverse complement strand
GACTCCTTCCGGCTGCCGTCGCGGTGACCCTCGCTGTCACGTTGGCGGCCTGCGGCAGCAGCGGCGGCGGGTTCAGCGGCAAGTCCGGCGGATCGGGCAAGCTGACCGGTAAGACGACCGGAGCCTCGCTCCAGTTGATGTTCGGCTCGTCCGGCGACGCCGAGACGAACTCGCTGAAGGCGGCGGTTGACGCCTGGGGCACCAAGACCGGCAACAAGGTCAAGCTGCTGCCCGCGGCCAACTTCGCCCAGCAGCTGACCCAGGCCATGGCCGGCGGTGCACCGCCGGACCTGTTCTACGGCACACCGGCCCAGTTCCAGAGCCTGGTGAAGTCGCAGTCGCTGGCCGCCACCGGAGCCGACGTCACGGACCCGTCGGACTTCTACCCGAACCTGGTGAAGGCGTTCACGGTCGGCAAGACCTACTACTGCGCGCCCAAGGACTTCTCCACCTTGGCCATCGAGATCAACACCGACATGTGGCACAAGGCCGGGCTCACCGACGCCGACCTGCCGACGACGTGGGACAAGCTCGAGGCGGCGGCGAAGAAGCTCACCGGCAGCGGCGTCGCCGGCCTCGTTCTGCAGGACACCCTCGACCGGGTCGGCGCGTTCATGGCCGAGGCCGGCGGGAGCTACATGAACCCCGCCGGCACGCAGTTCACCTTCGACTCGCCGCAGAACCTGCAGGGCCTGCAGTACGTCCAGAAGCTGGCCAAGGAGGGCGTGCTCAAGTTCCCGAAGCAGGTCAACGCCGGCTGGGGCGGCGAGGCGCTGGGCAAGGACAAGGCCGCGATGGCCATCGAGGGCAACTGGCTCGTCGGGGCGATGAAGACCGACTACCCGAAACTCAACTATCGGGTGGTCCCGATGCCGACCGGCCCGACCGGCAAGCAGGGCACGCTGTCGTTCACGAACTGCTGGGGTGTCGCCGCCAAGAGCAGCAACCAGGCGGCCGCGGTGAGCCTGATCAACTACCTGACCACGGACACTCAGCAGCTCACCTTCGCCAGCACGATCGGTGTGATGCCCTCGCGGCAGTCGGCCAAGGCTCAGTTCATCGCCCAGAACCCGGCCCAGCAGGCGTTCATCGACGAGGCCGGCTATGCGGTGCCGCAGGTGACCACACCGGGCTTCGCGCAGGTCCAGGCGCAGTTCGACTCGCAGGTCATCAACCTGGGCAGCAGCTCGGACCCCAAGACGATGCTGGCCCAGTTGCAGAAGAACGCGGACGCGTTACCGAAGTAGACCGGTGACCGACACCCTGGAGACCGTCGAGACGGCGGCGCGCGTGCAACCCACGCGCCGCCGCAGCTCGGCGCTGCGCCGAGGAGAAGGGTTCGCGGGCTGGTTGTTCGTCTCGCCCGCGCTCGCGATCCTCATCCTATTCCTCGTCGTCCCGATCCTGCTCGCGCTCTACGTGAGCTTCACCAACTGGGACGGGCTGTCCAACCCGCTGAGCGGTGGTGCGAAGTGGGTCGGGCTGAGCAACTACACCAACCTGCTCGGCAAGGACTCGCTCACCCGGCTGAACTTCGCGACCGCGCTGCGTAACAACTTCTACTTCGTGATCTTCGTCGTGCCGGGCCAGACCCTGCTCGCCCTCGGCATGGCGATCCTCGTGAACAACAAGTGGTTGCGGGGCAAGGGGTTCTTCCGGACCGCGTTCTACTTCCCGTCCATCACCAGCAGCATCGCGATCGTGCTCGTGTTCATCTTCCTGTTCCAGGGCGACGGCGCGGTCAACCGACTGCTGTCGTTCATCGGCATCCACGGGCCGAACTGGCTGATCGGCACCAACGGGGTCTTCCACAACATCCTCGGTCTGGTCGGCGTGCACTCGGCCCCGGGCTGGGCCCAGCACCAGGTGTTCAGCCTGTCGATCTGGGACTGGCTGGCCGGTCCGTCGATCGGCATGTGCGTCGTGATCATCTTGTGTACCTGGACGACCTCCGGGACGTTCATGCTGATGTTCCTGGCCGCACTGCAGAACATCTCCGAGGACGTCGACGAGGCCTCCGAGCTCGACGGTGCCTCGCCGTGGCAGCGGTTCCGGTTCGTCACACTGCCGATGCTGCGGCCGACGCTGCTGCTCGTGCTCACCCTCGGCCTGATCTCGACCTGGCAGGTGTTCGACCAGATCTACCTGCTCGGCCCGACCAATCAGACGGTGAGCACGCCCGCGTTCCTGTCCTACGAGGTCAGCTTCCGGGACTCGGCGTTCGGGACGGGCGCGGCGATCGCCTTCCTGCTGTTCCTGCTGATCGTGGTGCTCACGGTCCTGCAGCGAAAGTTCCTACCCGAGGACATCGAGTCATGAGATCGGCAGTCAACGCCCACCTGCGCTTCGCGGACCCGGCCAGCGAACGCACGGTCGTCCGATGAGTGCCGTCCGGACCGGATCCCGCACGCGGCGCTTCGGCGGGTACGCGGTGCTGGTCCTCTTCGCGTTGATGTTCATCGGCCCGTTCCTGATCCAGCTCGCCACGTCGTTCAAGACCGACACCGACGCGTCGAACCACGCACTCTCGCTGTTGCCGAACCCGTTCAGCCTGGCGTCGTGGAAGCGGATCTTCGGCGCCACTCCCAACTCGTCGGTGCCGTTCATGCACTGGCTGGGCAACAGCGCGTTCGTCGCCATCACGATCACGATCGGCCGGGTGTTCCTCGACAGCCTGGCCGGGTACGCCCTGGCCCGGCTGCACTTTCGCGGACGCCGGCTCGTCTTCGCACTCGTCCTCGGCACGCTGGCCGTCCCGAACGTGGTACTGCTCATCCCGCGGTTCCTGGTCCTGAAGGAGTTCCAGCTCTTCAACAGCTACACCGGCATGATCTTGCCGATCGCGGCCGATGCGGCGGGCATCTTCATCATGCGGCAGTTCTTCCTGCAGGTGCCGGTGTCGCTCGAGGAGGCGGCCCGCATCGACGGGGCGGGCATCTTCCGCACCTACTGGAGCGTCGTGTTGCCGCTCGTGCGTCCGGGCCTGATCACGCTGACCATCCTGTCGTTCCAGAGCTCCTGGAACGAGTTCAGCTTCTTCCTGATCGCCACGGTGGATCCGAAGTACTACACGCTCACGACCGGCCTGGCCAACCTGTCCGGCGGCCAGCTCGGGCAGGGCAACCAGTACCCGCTGAACATGGGGGCCGCCCTGCTGACGACATTGCCGGTGGCCGCGCTGTTCTTCGCGTTCCAGAAGCGGCTGACCCGCGGGCAGCTCAGTGGTGCGGTGAAGGGCTGACGGCCCCGCGGGTTGTCGGCGCCGGTCGCTAGATTGGCTGCGTGACCGAGCTGGACCCCGTAACCGAGATTGGCGCCGTAACCGAGATCGGCGCCGCGACCGCCGATGCTCGCGCCGAGCACGCCCAGCTCTCGCAGCAGATCGACGACGCGTCCTACCGCTACTACGTCCTGGACGATCCGACACTCAGCGACGCCGCCTACGACAAGGCGATGCGACGGCTAGATGCTCTCGAGGCCGAGTTCACGGATCTGCGCACGCCGGCGTCGCCGACCCAGCGGGTCGGCGGCACGTACTCGACGTTGTTCACTGCGGTCGATCACCTGGAACGGATGCTCAGCCTGGACAACGGGTTCTCCGTGGACGAGATCACGGCGTGGGCCCAGCGGGTCGAGCGGGACGCCGGTGTCGTGCCGGGCTACCTCTGCGAGCTCAAGGTCGACGGGCTGGCGATCAACCTGGTGTACGAGGACGGGCGGCTGGTTCGCGGCGCGACCCGCGGCGACGGCCGCACCGGCGAGGACGTCACGCCGAACGTCCGCACGATCACCAACATCCCCGACCGGCTCTTGGGCCAGCCCGTCCCGAAGCTGCTCGAGGTCAGGGGCGAGGTGTTCTTCCCGGTCGAGCGGTTCGCCGAGCTGAACGCCGGGCTGGTCGAGGCCGGTAAGGCCCCGTACGCGAACCCGCGCAACACCGCCGCCGGATCGCTGCGGCAGAAGGATCCGCGGGTCACCGCGAGCCGGGCGCTGCAGCTGGTGGTCCACGGGGTCGGCCGGGTCGACGGCGGCCCGAAGGTGAGCACCCAGTCCGGCTGGTACGAGGTGCTGTCCGGCTGGGGGCTGCCGACGTCCACGCGGGCCAAGGTCGTCCCCGACCTGGCCGGGGTGCGGGAGTTCATCGACTACTACGGCGAGCACCGGCACGACGTGGAGCACGAGATCGACGGTGTGGTGGTCAAGGTCGACGACCTGACCGTGCAACGCCGGCTCGGGTCGACGAGCCGCGCCCCGCGCTGGGCGATCGCGTTCAAGTACCCGCCCGAGGAGGTCAACACGAAGCTGCTCGACATCCGGGTCGGGGTCGGGCGCACCGGTCGCGTCACCCCGTTCGGAGTGATGGAGCCGGTCAAGGTCGCCGGCTCGACGGTCGACCGCGCCACCCTCCACAACGGGTTCGAGGTCCGGCGTAAGGGCGTCCTCATCGGCGACATCGTGGTGCTGCGCAAGGCCGGGGACGTCATCCCCGAGATCGTCGGGCCCGTTGTGGCCCTGCGTGACGGCACCGAGCACGCGTTCCTCATGCCGACCGACTGCCCGTCCTGCGGCACCGCGCTGCGCCCGGAGAAGGAGGGCGACAAGGACATCCGGTGCCCGAACTCGCAGCACTGCCCGGCCCAGATCCGCGAGCGGGTGTCGAGCCTGGTCGCGCGCGGCGCCTTCGACATCGAAGCGCTCGGCTGGGAGGGCGTCGCGGCGCTGCTCGAGGCCGAAGTGCTGTCCGACGAGGGGGACCTGTTCGACCTCACCGCCGACCGCCTGGCGACCGTGCCGCTGTTCACCCGCGCCGCGAAGAAGTCCGATCCGCCGGAGTCGGTTCGCGGGGCGAAGGTGCTGTCGGCGAACGGGCTGAAGCTGCTGGACAACCTGGAACAGGCCAAGCGCCAGCCGCTGTGGCGGGTGCTCGTGGCGCTGTCGATCCGGCACGTCGGTCCCACGGCGGCGCGGGCCCTGGCGACGCACTTCGGCTCGCTGGACGCGATCCGTGCGGCCTCGCTGGATGAGCTGTCCGCTCCCGACGGCGTCGGCGGGGTGATCGCCGAGGCCGCGCAGGACTGGTTCGCCGTCGACTGGCACGTGGCGATCCTCGACAAGTGGGCCGCCGCCGGTGTGCGTACGGCCGACGAGGTCGACGAGTCGACTCCGAAGACGCTGGCCGGCCTGACCGTCGTCGTCACCGGCTCGCTGGTCGGGTTCTCCCGCGACGAGGCGAAGGAAGCGATCCTGAGCCGCGGTGGGAAGGCATCGGGGTCGGTCTCGAAGAAGACCGACTACGTTGTCGTGGGCGACAACGCCGGGACGAAGGCGGAGAAGGCCGAGCAGCTGGGCGTTCCGGTGCTGGACGAGGCCGCGTTCGCCCTGCTGCTCGAACGCGGCCCGTCCGCGCCGTGACGCTCGTGCGGCCGCGGCTCGGACGGGCATCCAGATGTGTTCTCGGTCACATCCAGAGCGGCGAAACCCTGAACCATGTGTGATCGCTCTGAGGACACTGGGCCGATACCTAGGCTGATCCACCACGATGGACCCATGGCGAACTGGGGATCGAGCCCGCGATCGAGCCCAGTTGCGGACCGCATTGTCGCTGCTCGCGGTGCCCTGACCTGGCGACACGCGGTGTTTGCCGCGGTGCTGGTGGTGTATGCGCTGATGACCACGTTGATCATCGTCGGATCGCCGTTGAACACCCTCGACGCGAACATCGCCGGCCTGCATCTGCACCGCCGCTGGCCCGGGATCAACCGCTTCATGCTCGACTACGTCATGCTCGGGCAGCGAGCCCCGTCCACCATGCTGGCGCTGCCGTGGTTCCTCTGGATCTGCCGCCGGCATCGCAGTTTCACCCCCCTGATCCGGCTGGCGACGGCGTTGCTGCTGCTCAATGTCTCGGTCGGCATCGTCAAGATCACGACCGGCCGGTACGGGCCGCACGGCTCGACCAACCCCCACCACGTGCTGGCCGGCGGCAACATCTTCCCGTCCGGGCACGCCGCCAACGCCGTCGTCCTCTACGGCGTGATGGCGATGTCGGTGTTCACCTTCCGCAAGACCGCGGCCACGCTCGCCGTCGTCGTCTGCTCGACGGTCGGTCTGACGACGCTGTACCTGAACACCCATTGGCTCAGCGACGTCGTGGCGGCCTGGCTCGCCGGCGGCCTCGTGCTCATGGTGCTGCCCAGCTGCGTCCCGTACGTCGAGCGCGCGGTGCACGCCGCCGTGGCCTGGGTCCTCAGACGGCTCGAGAACAGCAGCCCCCCGCTACCGGACCGGCCGGTCAGCCGGCCGCCGCGCATACCGGTCCGGGCCGCTGCCGTCCCGCTCACGCGAGCCGCGGTCAGAGGTAAGACACTCCAGTCAGCGTCTCGGACAGACTCCACAGTCTCCTAGCGACGTTCGTGTCGCGGGACGAGCGGGTCGACCCGACCCGCTTCGGGTGCCCGCGCTGCTCGCCCAGCCCGTCCGGTCCGTAGAAGCCGCCAGCCATCGCGCCCGACGCCGTCGCCGCATAGAGCGAGGGCAGCGCGCCCATGTCGGCGCTCTGCGCGATCAGTCGGTTGCCCAGGCCCATGACGTGGTCCTGGATCGACTGGGTGTGCGCCTGCAGCCCGGTCGAGGCATAGCCCGGATGGGCGGCTAGCGACTTGAGCGAGGAGCCGCCACCGGTCAGGCGGCGTTGCAACTCGTAGGCGAACATCAGGTTGGCCAGCTTGGACTGGCCGTAGGCGGCCCAGCGCCGGTAGTGGCGGCGGTTCCAGTTCAGGTCGTCGAGATCGATCTTGCCGATACGGTGGACGGCGCTGGACACCGTAACCACGCGATCACCGATCTTGGGCAGCAGCAACCCGGTCAGCGCGAAGTGGCCGAGGTGGTTGGTGCCGATCTGCAGCTCGAAGCCGTCCGCGGTCCGGCTGAGGGGCACGGCCATCACGCCGGCGTTGTTCACCAGGACGTCGAGCCGCTCGATGGTGTCGGCGAACGCCCGGACCGAGCTCAGGTCCGACAGGTCCAGCGACCGCACCTCGGTCCGGCCGGGGATCGTGGCGGCGACCTGCTCGCCCTTGGCCACGTTGCGGCAGGCGAGGATCACGCTCGCGCCATGGGCCGCGAGCTCGCGCGCCGTGCTCGCCCCCAGCCCGCTGTTCGCGCCCGTGACGACGAACGTGCGCCCGGACTGGTCGGGAATCTCAGCTGTGGTCCATTTTGCCATACCGCAGCCTAGGTGCTCAGGATGTGGTGACGGTCGACGCGATGGCGCTCAGGTGCTGCAGCCGGACCAGTTCGGACGGCAGCCAGCGCAGCATGGGACGCCCGACGAGCAGGGCCGCGTCACCCAGCGGCGCGACGGCGAGTTCGGTGCCGACCCGCGTCCAGTCCGGCGGAGCCCAGCCGTCGGCCGAGCTCAGTACCCGCGCGGGCCGGGCGGGCCACCAGGGCACCGGCAGGTCGGCCAGCTCCGGCGCCGCCCCGCCGCGGGCGACTATCTGAGCCTGACCGTCGACCGGTGGGGCGAGGACCAGGGCCCAGGCGGCCCGGAAGACGCGGGCCACCCCGTCGGCCAGCACGCGCAGCGACTCACCAGGCAGGGTGGCCAGATTGTCCAGCAGCTCGAGCTCCCGGTGCGGGTCGATCTGGCCCGCGTACGGGCGGATCGACTCGACGCGGACGCCCTCGACGGTCGACGCCGCCGAGACCAGTGAGTCGGCCAGCTTGTCCGGCGGCAGCTCGATCACCATGTCGTCGGTCGCACTGCCGGGCGAGCGCTCGATGACGTCCAGGCTCACGATGTCCGCGCCGACGTGACCGAGCGCCGTCGCCACGGCGCCCAGGGCACCGGGGCGATCGGGCAGGATGACGCGCATCAGGTAGGACACCCCGACAGGGTGCCTGATCCACGTGTCGGTCTCGTTACAGGGGTGGCTGCAAGTCCAGGTGCCAGGGAGGGCGACGAACGAGCCCGGGCAATGGGAACCGTAGACTCACAGGTCGTGCCTGACACAACTGACTCCACCGAGACCGGCGGCCACATCAGCCGCGACGATGTGGCCCATCTGGCCAAGCTTGCGCGCCTGGCGGTGACCGACGACGAACTCGACACCTTCGCCGGGCAGCTGGACGTGATCCTCGGTGCCGTCGCGCGGGTGAGCGAGGTCGCGGCGGCCGACATACCGCCCACCTCGCACGCCGTCCCGATGACCAATGTGTTCCGGCCCGACGTGGTGCGCCCCTCGCTGCCGCGTGATTCGGTACTGGCCGGGGCGCCGTCGGTCGAGGACGACAAGTTCCGCGTGCCCCGCATCCTGAGCGAGCAGGCATGACGACCGGACGCAAGCTGCTCACTGCCGTGCGGACCAGGGCGTTCGGTGCGGCGGTGTCCGCATGACCGCGCTGACCCGGCTGAGCGCTGCGGACATCGCGGCGCAGATCGCGTCCGGCGAGGTGTCCGCAGTCGAGGTGACGCAAGCGCACCTGGAGCGGATCGGCGCGGTCGACGGGTCGGTGCATGCGTTCCTGCACGTCGACACCGACGGCGCGATCGAGGCGGCCAAGGCGGTCGACGCCAACCGGGCGGCCGGCGAGGCGCTGTCGCCGCTGGCCGGGGTGCCGCTGGCCATGAAGGACGTCGTGGTCACCAAGGGGTTGCCGACCACCGCGGGCTCGAAGATCCTCGAGGGGTGGAAGCCGCCGTACGACGCGACGATCACCAGGCGGATCAAGGACGCCGGAATCGTCATGCTGGGCAAGACCAACATGGACGAGTTCGCGATGGGCAGCTCGACCGAGAACTCCGCGTACGGTCCCACGCACAACCCGTGGGACCTCTCCCGCATCCCGGGCGGTTCGTCCGGCGGTTCGTCCGCGGCCGTGGCCGCGTTCGAGGCTCCGCTGTCGATCGGCACCGACACCGGCGGCTCTATCCGCCAGCCCGCAGCCGTCACCGGCATCGTCGGGCACAAGCCGACGTACGGCGCGGTCTCGCGGTACGGGCTGATCGCGTTCTCGTCCTCGCTGGACCAGGCCGGCCCGTTCGGACGCACCGTGCTGGACACGGCGCTGCTGCACGAGGTCATCGCCGGGTACGACGAGCACGACTCGACGTCCATCCCGCGGCCGGTGGCGCCGGTCGTCGCAGCGGCGCGTGAGGGCGCGACCGGTGACCTGAAGGGGGTTCGCGTCGGCGTCGTCCGCGAGCTCGGTGGTGAGGGCTACCAGGCCGGCGTGCTCGCGTCGTTCGAGGCGGCCGTCGAGACGCTGGGTGGTCTGGGGGCGGAAGTGGTCGAGGTGTCGTGCCCGCACTTCCAGTACGCGCTGGCGGCGTACTACCTGATCGCGCCGAGCGAGTGCTCGTCCAACCTGGCCCGGTTCGACGCCGTGCGGTACGGCCTGCGCGTCGGCGACGACGGCGACAACTCGCTCGAGGACGTCATGTCGTTGACCCGCGAGGCCGGGTTCGGTGCCGAGGTGAAGCGCCGCATCATCATCGGGAC
>JBDTGE010000168.1:0-8611 GCA_039937575.1 Jatrophihabitantaceae bacterium | reverse complement strand
CCAGATCGACGACCTGCTGCACGAGATCCACGAGCGCACGGCCAAGGACGAGCGCGTGTTGGTCACCACCTTGACCAAGAAGATGGCAGAGGACCTGACCGACTACCTGCTCGAGCGGGGCGTCCGGGTGCGCTACCTGCACTCGGAGGTCGACACGCTGCGCCGGATCGAGCTGCTGCGCGAACTGCGGATGGGCGAGTACGACGTGCTGGTCGGCATCAACCTGCTGCGCGAGGGTCTGGACCTGCCCGAGGTGTCGCTCGTGTCGATCCTGGACGCCGACAAGGAGGGCTTCCTGCGTTCGGGCACGTCACTGATCCAGACGATCGGGCGCGCGGCCCGCAACGTCTCCGGCCAGGTACACATGTACGCCGACCGGATCACCCCGTCGATGGAGAAGGCGATCGACGAGACGAATCGCCGTCGGGCCAAGCAGGTGGCCTACAACAAGGCGAAGGGTGTCGACCCGCAGCCGTTGCGCAAGCGGATCGCCGACATCACCGACACGCTGGCCCGCGAGGCGGCGGACACCGAGGAGTTGTTGAACGCGCCGATCGGCGGTTCGGGCCGCTCCCAGTCGCGCGGCAAGTCGGCGGTTCCCGGTCGCGGTGGCCGAGGCCTCTCGCCCGGCGTGGTCGGGGTGGGCGCTAACGCCGGTGGCGGGCTGGACGTCTCGGAGATGCCGCGGGCCCAGCTGGCCGACCTGATCCAGCAGCTCAACGACCAGATGCTCGGTGCGGCGCGCGAGCTGCAGTTCGAGGTCGCGGCGCGGTTGCGGGACGAGATCGGCGAGCTGAAGAAGGAGCTGCGGGGCATGGACGCGGCCGGCGTCGGGCAGTAGCGCCGGTTCACCCGCCGACCAGGGTCACCTGGGTCCCGAGGAAGCGAGCGACATCGGCGACTTCGGCGTCGAGAGCGTGTTTCACCCTGGACGTGAGGTTTATGAACGGGATGGCCTCGAGGGTCGTCGAGCCGGCCGTGCGGCGCAGCTGCCAGCGACCGACGATCCGGCCGTCGAGCAGTACGGTCGGCCGGATCATGCCGCCGGCGTAGACCTCCGCCCGGCGTCTGTCGTCGATGAACGGACGCTCCTTGTAGCCGACCAGGTAGTTGTCGAACGCCGGCAGCAGGCGCAGCCCGTTCGCCGGCTCGACCGCGCCCAACTGGTATCCCGCGCGGCCGTCGACGTCGACCGGCGTCAGCTCGTCCCGGATGAGCTCGACCGCCCGCGAGGACGCCAACCCGGACCAGGTGGTGAAGTCGGCGGGCGTCGCGGGGGAGAACGCGCCGAAGTAGCGGCGGGCCAGCTCAGCCAGCGCGTCGTCGTCGCGAGGTCCGTCGGCCGCTCCTGGCAGCCACTCGTCCAGCAGCGCGAAGGTGGCGTCCTTGCCCCGGTCGGTTGCGCGGCAGGTGAGGCCGATCGCGCTGAGGTGGACCAGCACGTGGGTCGGCGCCTGGTCGCCCGGGCTGATCGGCACGCCGTGCTCGGCGAGGCCGTCGACGAACTCGTACCGGGTGAGGGCCCGCCCACGCAGGACATCGGGCGTCACCGCGGCGGCCGCATCGAGGACGTCGGGCGTCAAGCCCAGCTGGGGCCAGCGGACGGTCTCGAACCGGCGCCGGATCATCGGGCCGAGCAAGGCGGTCATCCACTTCGCGTCCTCGGCCGCGACCAGATGGATGGTGTTGCGCATCAACCAGGTGCGCACCACGCTGCGGTCCTCGATGGCCGCAAGGACGTCAGCGTCGGTGGCCTCGGCGCTGCGCGAGCGCACACCGAGCCGGGAGGCGGCGGCTTCCTGGGCCTGGATGCCGCAGACGAGTCGCACCGCCTCCGCGGCGTCGCGGGCGGGCCGGTCGACGAATCCGTGCCGCACGATGCGCTGACCGAGGACTGGATGAGCGGCGGGCACCTGGTGAGTGTGCCGGATGCGAGGATCGGGCCGTGACCTCCTACGCACGTCAGGCCCGCCGGTGGCCGCTCCGCCTCCTCATCACGCTGATCCTCCTGGCCGGTGTGCTTGTCGCCGTCGATCGGATCGGGGTCGCGGTGGCCGAGTCGGCTGTCGCGCAGACGCTGCAGAACTCCCAGCACCTGACCAACAAGCCGAGTGTCCAGATCGACGGGTTCCCGTTCCTGACCCAGCTGGCGACCGGTGACTACCACCAGATCGAGCTGACCGACAGCGACATCACCGTTGGCCAGGACGGACGAACGGTGAGCCTGGAACACCTGAAGGTCACGCTGCACGACGTCACGGTTGCCCGGAACTTCAAGAGCGGGACCGCCGCCTCGGGCTCGGCCGCCGCGCAGATGAGCTACGCCGCGCTGTCCCGGACGCTCGGCACGACGCTCAGCTACGCCGGCGCCGGTCGGGTCAAGGCCAGCGCGTCGGTCCACGTCGCTGGCCAGACGATAAGCGGTTCGGTCACGGCGACGCCGACCCTGTCCGGTCACTCGCTGCAGTTCGTATCGCCCCAGGTCAGCGTTGACGGCGTGCCCGCACCGTCCGTGGTCACCGCCGCGCTGAGTGGGGTGTTCGGCGCGCCGATACCGGTGCAGAACCTGCCCTACGACCTGTCCGTGCAAGCCCTTTCCGCGAACCAGGACGGCGTCTCGTTCACGCTGACCGCGCAGCACCTCTCATTCCAGCGCTGATCCAAGGGCTCAGTAACGTCGCGGTGAAGGTCGAACTGGACGACGGAACTAACCGACACGCCACTTCTGCGAGATCGTGATTGGCACCGGGCGCGCTCGTCACTTGCAGTTCAGCGGTCCTTCTTGACGAACATGCCCGCAGCTGGTCAGAAGGGCGGTTCGTCATCCGCGCTGTCTGCGTCGCTGTCGGTGGGGGGGTCGGTGGGGGGGTCGGGATCGCCTTGGGTGGCGGGGTGTTCGGTGTTGTCGTTTCGGGTGTAGACGTCGTGCGTGGTGTCGATGGGGTAGGTCGAGGCGGGCACCATGTAGACGTGTCCGGTCGGTGAGGTCCATTCGATGCCGCCGTCGGGCAGGCGGCGTAGCTGCCAGCCGGCTTCGTGCTTGCCGTGATGATGCCGGCAGCACAGGACGGTGAGATTCTCGGCGCTCGTCTGGCCGCCGTCCTCCCACGCCCGAACATGATCGATTTCGCAGCGGCAGGCTCGGCGGTTGCAGGTGGGGAACATGCAGGTTCGGTCCCGGGCGATCACATAGTTCCGCAGGTCGGCCGGGGGCCGGTAGGTGGTGCGGCCGTAGTCGAGCAGGTGGCCCAGGTTGTCGGTGACTAGCCGCCGCCAGGTGGCGCCGTCCTCGGCCGCCATCCGCAACGCCAGATCGGCCGGGACCGGACCGTAGCCGTCGAGTTCGCCGGGTTGTTCGTCCAGGCCGAGCAGCGTGGACAGGGCGACGGTGACCTGGATGGTGGGCCGGGCCCCTTGCCAGCGTGGCTGTGTCGATCGGTCACCACCCCCGCTGCCACCGCCTGGTCCGGTTCCGTGACCAGCCGCGCCGATGCGGGCGCCAGCCCCATAATCGTGCTCGCTGTTGTCGTTTCCGATGACACCATCGGAGCCACGCGGGCAGTGCGCGCAGCTGGCGTAACCGTTCAACGCGTCGACCGCGAGTTGGACCAGCGCGTCGGCCCGTTGTTGATCCGCTGTCCGACCGTCATCAGCCGGGTTGCGTGAAGCGACCAAGTCGATGGCCGTCATCAACAGTTGTGCGCCGTCGGCCGGCAACAGCGCACCGACCTGGGTCAGACACGGATATCCTGGCCGCATCCAGACCCGACGATCCGCCAGGGCAGCCGCGACCTGCTCCTCGACGCTGCGGTGATCGCGTTTGAACACTTCCCGGCGAACCTTGCGTCCGAACGCGGCCAGGTCCCGCCCGGCCGCGAACGGCAACACCGACGCCTGCACGTCGAGGGCGTCGGCATCGGCGAGAGCGAACGCGGTCTCGGCCAGCAGCCGAGCATGCCGCAACGTGATCGACCCGTCCTCCACCGCCGTCAACGTGACCGACAGTCGCCCGGTCAACTCTCGCGCCAGCATGATCCGGTTGCTCACGGTGATCGCCGACTCACCCAGCGCGGCCCGGATCTCCTCGCGGAAGTACTCCTTCTCCAACGCCGGAGCCACTGCGTCGGCGCACGGGTCATCCGCGATCGCCGCGATCACCCGCACCTGCCGGGCCTGGACCCGGGCGATGTCCCGCTCCGACTCAACCAGAGCATCGATCCGCGCGTCGGCGGACAGCGTCAACGGATCATGGTCGTAACTGTTCATACCCGCACGCTAGAGGAAGGGTCTGACAGTTCTCGAACCGAGAACACCGTTATCCACAAAGGTGATCAGCCCGGAAAGCGGAGCCGGAAAAACGACGCCAAGACCGCAATCCGACAATCGAAACCCGGCCGAGCAAGCGCCGCCTCGTCGCTGCGCACTTCGACGCAACCCAAGACCAATGCGAGGCGACCGAAAGAGTGCTACTCGACCAAGCGTCAAGCCCCTCGCCGCCGCAGGCGGTTCTTTGATCTAGGTGAACGTGCCCGCCCTCTCGCTCCTCCCAGGCAACCTCTCGACCGTTCGCCATCGTCTTGATATGCATCAGGACGTCAAGGTGAGGCGGTGGCACTCGTGGCAGACATCGACCACGAGCAGCGCGCGGAGTTCGAGAACTTCGTGAGCGCGCAGGGCGATCGGCTGCTCCATGCTGCCTACGGAATGTGCGGTGACTGGCAGCACGCCGAGGATCTGGTGCAGCAGGTGCTACTGAAGGTCGCGTCACGATGGTCACGAATCACCGACAACCCCGGCGGTTACGCCTATCGCTGCCTGGCCCGGGCCAACATCGACCGCTGGCGAATGCTGCGGCGTCGCCCCGAGATCATCACCGATCCCACGGTCATCACCGTGGTGCGACCGCGTGGCGACCGGCCACCGTCCGACGTCGACGACCGACTGACGGTGATCGATGCCCTGCGGGCCTTGCCACCCCGCCAGCGCGCCATCGTTGTGCTGCGCTACCTGCAGGACCTGTCCGAAGCCGACACGGCACACGCCCTCGGGATCAGCGTCGGTGCCGTCAAGAGCGGCGGCGCGCGGGGTCTGGCCCGTCTGCGCACCGCCAATCCGAGCCCATTTCAGGAGGTCGAGCGATGATCGGTAACGACGAGCAGACGATTCACGCGTTGCGCGATGCCATGGCGACCGAGGTCCGCGGCCATCACCTGGACCCCGAGATCGCCGCGGCGGCCACGGACCAGCTCGGCTCGGCCCGCCGACATGGGGGCAAATACGCGGCGGTCGCGGCCTGCGCTGTCGGTGCCGTCACGGTCGCGCTCGTCTACGCCGTAACCGGCTCGAACGCGCAACACGGCGCCACAGCACCGACGGGTTCGGCGTGCAACGGCGCGGTGTTCACCAGCGCACTACCGGTGTGGGCCCGCGCCGGCTTCAGTCCGGACAGCTACGTCAACGCACACGTCACCGGTGCCGGCGACGAGATCATCGGTGTGCTGTTCGCCGACCCGCTGCGTTCGCCGCCGGCACCGGACCGCAACAACAAGATCCTCTGGGTCGCCAAAGACCCCGGCACCGGGCCGCTGGTCATCCGCGCGCACCTCGAGGGCGCCGATCAGGAGGCGACCAGGACGGTGCCCGGGGGACCCGGCCCGTCGATCATCGACCTTCCGGCACCGGGCTGCTGGAAGCTGACCCTGACCTGGTCGGGACACCGGGACACGCTAGCGGTGCCGTACACCGGGTAGCGGTGGAGCGCGAACCCGCGTCCACGCTTGAGCATCGTCCAGAACAATCATGAAAGGCCCGTCGGGACACTCGTCCCCACCCGGGCTAGCCTCAGGCCATGGCAGACACTCTCGACGAGCCGACCGAATCGCCCGCGACCTGGGAAAATGTCGTCGTCGGCAAGGCGAAGGAGGTCGTCGGGCACGCGCTCGGTGACGAGAAGCTGGCCGAAGAGGGCGAGGAGCAGGAGGAGATCGCCCACGAGGTCCGCGAGGACTACGACGACGAACACGGACGCTGATCCGACGGCTCGCCGGCTGCGCCAGATCAACCCCTACCGGGTGGGACGATCCAGGCATGCCGACCGACGTTCCTGACGAGCAGTTGATCTCGGCTCACTCCGCCCGTCTGCTCGCCATCGATCCGTTGCTCGGGCTGGCCCCGGCGTCACCCGCCGTCGATGATGCCTGGCTGGGCGGTGGAGCCGCAGAGGGTCTGGCCGGAGTCCGGACGATCGACGAGCAGACGCTCGAGGCGGTGTGGGGCAAGCTGGAACGCTTCGTGCTCAAGCCGTTCTGGTCCGGCGACTCGGCCGCGCTCGATGCGCTGCTGACCGAATGGGCAGCGACCGTGCGGGCCGATCGGCGCAGCGCGGACGAGGACTCGCAGGTCGCGATCGCCTGGCCCAGCCGCGATCTCGCCGCCGCGCGCGTCTTCCTCCGGCACGGGCTCGTCCCGGCGACGGCGCTCGCGATCCGACCGGCCGGACGACCTACTCCGGCGCGGCCGGCCGGCGAGCTCCTAGTGCGCCGCGCCGGACCAGATGACCTCGAGCCGATCCTCGCGCTCGGCGCCGAGGAACTCGCCTACGAGGAAGGCATAAGTGTCCTCACGGTTCGTCCCGGCCACACCGACCAGGCCCGGGCACCGCTGGCTCACTCGCTCGCGGGCGAGAGCCCGTGGCTGTGGGTGGCGCAGTCACCGGGCGGCATCGTCGGCGCACTGACGCTGAACACCGTGGCCGAGTCCACCTGGATCGCCGACCAGACCAGCGTCGAATCGGCGGCCTACCTGCCGTTGCTGAGTGTCGCGGCCGAGCACCGGGCCGGCGGCGCCGGGTCCGCCCTGGTCGCCGCGGCCCACGCGCAGCTCGACGCCGCCGGGGTCGGGGCGACCCTGCTGCACTACGGATCGTTCAACCCGCTGTCAGTGCCGTTCTGGTCGCGGATGGGCTATCGACCGTTGTGGACGTACTGGGAGGCGTTCCCGGCCCATCACGTCCGCTGAGACCGCGCTACTGCCTGCGATACGCCTGCGCTATGCCTGCGATACGCCTGCGCCAGGTCTTCCCCGCCGGGTCAGACCCAGGACGAGCGTCGCCACGGCGGCTACGACGAACGAGATCAACGACGCGCTCATCCACGAAGCCGGCGTGAAGTGCAGCCACACCTGCACGTGGTTCCAGGCGCGCTGCCACCAGTCGATGTAGCCGGGGTTGACAAGCTGGTAGGCCACGAAGCCCAAGGCCCACGGGAGGAGCGTCGACCAGCGTGGACGCACGTTCTCGCCGAGGTCCCAGTGCCGGCGCGAGATCACGAAGTAGTCGACGACCAGCACGCCGAGCAGCGGGACGAACACCGACCCGATCAGGATCAAGAAGTTCTCGTAGTCGTCGATGTTCAGCGCGAGGGCGGCGACCGTCGCGACCGTACCGACAGCGAGGGCGAGGGCGCGGCGATCCCAACCGGGTCGGAAGTTCTGCAGCGACACCGCGGTCGAGTAGGTGTCGGCGAAGGACTGGTCCAGCTCGCGGATCGCGAGGACGCCGAACGCGACCGTGCCGAGCGGGATGGCCATGAACGAGCCGAAGATCGCGTTCGGATCGCTGTTGGCCACCGTCACCAGGGCGACGAGCCCGATCGCGTAGCAGCCGATCTGGGTGAGCGAGTAGCCCACGAACGTGCCGGCGAACGTCCCCCGCGAGGACCGCGCGTGCCGCGAGTAGTCCGAGACCAGCGGGACCCACGACACCGCAACGCCGATGACCGTGTCGACCGCGATCCAGAACCCGTTCCACGATCCGTGACCGAAGGCGGGCAGTGGATGGCGCAGCAGCTGGATGACCAGGTAGACCAGCGCCACGAGCACCGCGACCGTGACGTACTTGCGCAGCAGCCGGATCCAGCCAAGCGGGCGCAGCGCGAGCAGCGTGGTGAGCACGCCGCCGGCCAACACGTACGCCCACCGCGGCACGTCGCCGGCGATCTCGTGCATCGCCGTTCCGATGGTGACGAGCTCGAAGGTCGTCCAGCCGACCAGCTGAATCACGTTCAGCGCCGTCGGCAGGTAGGACGGCCGGGTGCCGAACAGTCCGCGCAGCAGCACCATCGACGGCGAACCGGTGTCCGAGCCGGGCACGCCGGCCAGGGCCACACCGCCGGCGCCGAGCACAGTGCCGAGCACCAGGGCGGTGAACGCGGCCGCGAGTGACATCGGGGCGCCGCCGGTGGGCACGAGCACGAAGATCGCGCCGGTGAACCCGAGCAGGCTCACGCCCAGGTTGCCCCAGAGCGCGGCGGCGTCGAACGCGCCGAGATTGCGCGGATTGGGGTCGGCGAGGGTGAGCCCGACCTCGTCGGGCGATCCGGTCGAGCGCTTCTGTGTGGCGGTCATCGTTCACTCCCAGCGCCGGCATTACCCGGCGGGTCCGGCGGTCGGCAGCGTGTCTGCCCTCTCAGCCCGTCCCCGTTGTCCCGGTTCCGAGCTCCCGCGATTGATGGTGTTGTCACTGCCGTCGCTACAGGACGGCCATGCCCTCCGTCGGAGAGGAAGCCTGGGCGTGGTGGCGGCGCGGGATGCGACCGGCCAGTCGGGCGAGCCG
>JBDTGE010000167.1:0-8114 GCA_039937575.1 Jatrophihabitantaceae bacterium | reverse complement strand
GGCAACCTCAACCCGCGCGAGAAGATCATCATGATGTCGACGCGGGCGACTCACGAGCTGCTCGAGATCGGTGTCATCTCGCCCGAGCCGGTGCCCAGCAAGGGACTCGGGGTCGGTGAGGTCGGCTATCTGATCACCGGCGTGAAGGACGTGCGCCAGTCGCGCGTCGGCGACACCGTGACCGACGCGCAGAAGCCGGCCGTCGAGTCGCTCGGTGCCTACCGCGATCCGCGGCCGATGGTGTACTCCGGGCTGTACCCGATCGACGGGTCGGACTACCCGCTGCTGCGCGACGCGCTCGATCGGCTGCGGCTCAACGACGCCGCCCTAGTGTACGAGCCGGAGTCCAGCGCGGCACTGGGGTTCGGTTTCCGCTGCGGCTTCCTCGGCCTGCTGCACCTGGAGATCACCCGGGATCGGCTCGAGCGGGAGTTCAACCTCGAGCTGATCAGCACCGCGCCGAACGTCGTCAACCGCGTCGTGCTCGAGGACGGCACCGCACACGTCGTCACGAACCCGTCGGACTGGCCGACAGGTGCGAAGATCGCGACCATCTACGAGCCGATCGTCAAGGCCATGATTATCGCGCCCAGCGAGTACATTGGCGCGATCATGGAGCTGTGCCAGGACCGCCGCGGCAACCTGGGCGGGATGGACTACCTGTCCGAGACGCGCGTCGAGCTGCGCTACACGCTGCCGCTGGCCGAGATCATCTTCGACTTCTTCGACCAGCTGAAGTCGCGCACCCGCGGCTACGCCTCGCTGGACTACGAGATGGCCGGCGAGCAGGAGGCCGAGCTGGTCAAGGTGGACATACTGCTGCAGGGCGAGCCGGTCGACGCGTTCTCGGCGATCATCCACAAGGACAAGGCGTACGGCTACGGCACGTCGATGACCGGCAAGCTGCGCAAGCTCATCCCGCGCCAGCAGTTCGAGGTGCCCATCCAGGCCGCGATCGGCGCGCGCGTGATCGCCCGCGAGAACATCAGCGCGATCCGCAAGGACGTGCTGGCCAAGTGCTATGGCGGTGACATCACCCGCAAGCGCAAGCTGTTGGAGAAGCAGAAGGAAGGCAAGAAGCGGATGAAGATGGTCGGTCGCGTCGAGGTGCCGCAGGAGGCGTTCATCGCCGCGCTGTCGACCGGTGACTCCGCCGACGTGAAGAAGTAGCCGAGGCGAGAAAGTAGGAGGCGAGAATGCTCGAGAACTCCAAGGCGTTCAGCGGATTCTCCGTGGACGACATCCCGGCGGCCAAGCAGTTCTACGGCCAGACGCTCGGGCTTCCGGTGACCGAGGAGAACGGGATGCTCCAGCTGCATCTCGGCGGCGGGCAGGTCACGCTCGTGTACCCGAAGGACGGGCACGTCCCGGCCACGTTCACGATCCTCAACTTCCCGGTCGAGGACGTCGAGTCGGTCGTCGACGGCCTGGCGGCGCGGGGCGTCGAGTTCCAGAAGTACCCGTGGGTGGACGAGAAGGGCATCAACCGGCACGGCGGTCCGCTCATCGCCTGGTTCACCGACCCGGCCGGCAACATCCTGTCGGTACTGCAGTCGGACTGAGGGCCGGGTCAGGTCAGGCGACGGCCCGGGCGATGACTGAGTAGGTCGGTATCGCCAGCCGGCCGTCGACTACGAACCGGGCCGTCCGCTCGGCCATCAGCTCTCGGGCCCGAGCCTGCTGGGCGTCGTCCAACGTCTCCAGGTGCGCGCCGAACGGGGTACCGCCCACGCCGCGGTACATCGCGTCGGGGTCCGGCCAGTGCGTGAGGAGCTCGACCTCTCGTGAGTCGACGTCGTGAAAGCCGGCGTCGGCCAGCAGGTCGGCCACCTGCTCGGGCGTGAGCACGTAGCTCGACTCGTCGTACGCGTGGGGGAACGGCTCGGGTGCGCCCAGGTCGTGCAATGCGGCGTTCATGACGCCGAACGGCAGGATGTCGTGGCCCGGTGTCCACACCGCGATCGCGAACACTCCGCCCGGGCACAGTACCCGGTGGATCTCGCGCGCTGCTGCGGGTCGGTCGGGGAAGAACGGCATCCCCTGCTGGCACAGCGCGACGTCGAACTCCCCGTCCTGTACACCGAGGTCGGTCACCGACGCGACGGCCGTCTCGATCGGGGCCGAGCCCGGCCGCGGGGCGTGAAGCGGCGTTGAACGCGATCATCGGGGCGCTGATGTCCGTCGCCAGCACCCGGCCGCGGGGGCCGGCCCGACGCGCGGCGGCGCGAGCGAGGATCCCGGTCCCGGACGCGATGTCGATGACCGCGGCGCCGGGCGGGAGGGTCACGGCGTCCAGCAGGACCTCGGCCCAGGGCTGGAACAGGCAGGGCCCGAGTCGGTTCTCGTAGCGCTCGGGCAGCGCCGATGCGGTGAACGCGTCCGAGCGCTCACCGCTCATCCGTCGGCCTGATGGCACACGGCCTCGACGTTGTTGCCGTCCGGGTCGCGGACGAACGCGGCGTAGTAACCCGGGTGGTAGTCCGGCCACTCGCGCGGGTCATAGAGCACCTCGGCGCCGGTGCCGGTCGCTGCGGCGAAGAACGCGCGGACCGAGTCCCGGGTCGGCGCCGTGAACGCGATGTGCGACTCGCGGAACCCGTCGCCGGTCGTCTGCCGACCGATCCAGAACTCAGGGCCGTCGACGCCGTACCCGGTGACGTCGCCGAAGTCGACCACCGCCCGGAACCCGAGCGGCGCGAGCACCGCGTCGTAAAAGGCCATGCTGGCGTCCAGGTCGGCACACTGGATCGAGATGTGATCGAGCATGGGCCCAGTGTGCTCGCGGTCGGCGTCCGCTGGCGAGGGCTCGGCGCTCAGAGCTCGATGACGATCTTGCCGACCAGATCGCCCGACGCCATCGCGGTCAACCCGTCAGCGACCCGGGCGAGCGGGATCGTGCGATCGACGTACGGGCGAAGACCGGTCGCGTGCAGGAACGCGATGAGATCGGCCAGCTCGTTCTTGGTGCCCATCGTCGAGCCGATCACCTGCAGCTGCAGGAAGAAGATGCGGTTCAGGTCGGCCGGCGGGTTCGGGCCGGAGGTCGCGCCGCAGATCACGATCTTGCCGCCGGGTTTGAGTGCGCGCAGCGAGTGCGACCAGGTCGCCTCACCGACGGTCTCCATCACCGCGTCGACCTTCTCCGGCAGCCGCGCGCCGGAGTCGAACGACTCGTGCGCGCCGAGCTCCAGCGCCTTGGCCTGTTTGGCTTCGGTACGAGCAGTTGCCAGGACGCGCATACCGGCCGCGCGGGCCAGGGCGATGCACGCGGTCGCGACGCCGCCGCTGGCGCCCTGGACGAGAACGGTCTGCCCGGGGCGCAGCCCGGACTGGGTGAACAGCATGCGATAGGCGGTCAGCCACGCCGTCGACAGGCAGGCGGCCTCGCCCCACGACAGCTCGGCCGGCTTGGGGACGACGTTGCGCTTGGGCACGATCACGTACTCGGCGATCGAGCCCTGATGCCGCTCGGAGAGCAGTGAGCGGCGCGGGTCGAGGGTGTCGTCGCCCTCCCAGCCCGGCGCGTTGATCACCGAGTGGACGACCACGTCGTCGCCGGTCGACTCGTCGATGCCGGCCGCGTCGCAGCCCAGGATCATCGGCAGCTGCTCGGCCTTGATGCCGACGCCGCGCAGCGTCCAGAGGTCGTGGTGGTTCAGGCTGGCGGCCTTGACCGCGACGCGCGTCCACCCGTCGGGGGCGACGGGGTCCGGGCGCTCGCCGACCACCAGGCCGGCCAGCGGGTCGTCGGGGTTCAGGGACTCGGCGTACGCAGCTCGCATACCCCGACCCTATCCAGCCGGCGGCTCAGACCGTCAGCTCCGCGGGCGCCGACGCCAGCGCGGCCTGGATGGCGTCGATCAGTTCACGCGCCGAGGCGGCGGTCAGCTCGAGGGCGACCCGCGCCGACGGGCCGCGGGACGGGTCCGCGAGGTCGATGTTCAGGCTGTGCTCGGCCATCGCGTGCACCGGGTGATCGAAGTAGACCGTGGCGTCGGTGATGTGGAACCAAGCGCCGTTCGGCCCCTTCGCGCTGCCGTCCATCCGGGCCTGAAGGGTCGTGTAGGTGCACACGGTCAGCTCGCCAGGTGCGTGCCGTAGAAGGCGGCGATGCGTTCCCAGCCGTCGTTCGCGGCGGCCACGCGGTAGGACGGGCGGTCGGGCGAGAAGAACGCGTGGCCGGTGTCGTCGTAGCGGTGCACCTCGCAGGGCTTGTCGTTGTCCTTGAGGATCTGCTCGAGCTCGTCCACCTGCTCGGGCGAGGGGTAGGAGTCCTCGTTGCCGAACAGCCCGAGCAGCGGTGCGCGGAGGTTCGGCAGCTGGTCGACCAGATTGGTGACCTTGATCGGGTACCCCTCCGGCGGCGTCCCGGTCACGAACGCGCCGTAGCAGTCGACGGCGGCATCCAGATCCAGGTTGCAGGCCGCCAGCACGGACTGGCGCCCGCCCGAGCAGTAGCCGATCACGCCGACCTTGCCGTTGGACGTGGCCAGCGCGCGCAGGTGGGCGGCGGCGCCGCCCACGTCACCGACCAGGCGGGCGTCGGGTACGCCACCCTTCGCGCGGGCGGTCGCCGCGGCGTCGGCCGGGTAGGCCCCGGGTGCCTCGCGCCAGTACAGGTTCGGGCAGATGGCGTCGTAGCCGAGTTCGGCGAACCGGCGGACGATCTCCTTCGAGCCGCGGTCGTAGCCCGGCAGGTGATGGATGACCACAACGCCTCCGCGCGACGGGGGTCCCTCCGGTTGGGCCAGATAGGCCTCGATCTCGTCGCCGTCGTGGCCGGTGATCTGGATAGTCCTCGCGCTCAGCGTGTCCGTCATGCCCTGATCGAATCATGCCCGTCTGTGGACGCCCTAGAGTCAGAGGCCGTGCGCCGCATTCGTCGTCCCCTGCTCGCGCTGATCGCGCTGGTCCTCGCGCTGGCGATCGGCTACGGCGTCAACGCGGCGGGCTCGGACCACAAGCCCGGCCCGTCGACGCACACCTCCGCCCCACCGGACAGCTCGACGTCCCTGTCCTCGCTCCCGCGGCAGGCCCGCGACACGGTCGCGCTGATCAAGCGCGGTGGGCCTTTCCCGTACCCGCGCAACGACGGGGTCGTGTTCCACAACGACGAGCACCGGCTGCCCGCCGAGCGCGAGGGCTACTACCACGAGTACACGGTGCCGACGCCCGGGTCCGCCGATCGCGGCACTCGCCGGATCATCACCGGCGCGGGCGGCGAGTACTACTACACCGGTGATCACTACGAGCACTTCGCCCGGATCGACGTGACGCGTTGACGGGCAAGGCCACGGCCATCCGGGCGATCTACGCCCAGGTCGACGCGCCGCAGTGGGCGGCCGCGAACCTGGACGCGCTGGCCGACGTGCTGCGCGACCTCTCGTGGCTGCCGATCGGCCCGGTGTGGCTCGTCCGGCCCGAGCTCGGGGCGCTCACCGGCGACGAGCGGCAGGCCCTGCTGAGCGTTCTGGACCGCGCTGCCACCGAGTCGACCGGGTCCGCGCGCCCCGTCCGGATCCGGGCCGCCGATGAGCGCTCCTGAACCCACTCGCCGCCGTGGTGGCCTGATCCGGCACCGGGACTTCCGCCTGCTCTGGGCCGGCCAGTCAGTCAGCGACCTGGGTACCGCGGTCAGCGGTGTGGTGCTTCCGCTGATCGCGGTCGTCTACCTGCACGCGACCGCGTTCGAGGTCGGGGCGCTGGCCGCGGCCGAATGGGTTCCGTGGCTGCTCATCGGCCTGCCCGCCGGCGTCTGGGTCGACCGGCTGCGCTGCCGTCCGCTGATGATCGGCTGCGACGTGGTGCGGGCGCTGGCCATCGGCAGCGTGCCGGTCGTGGCCGCGTTCGACGCCCTCGGCATCGGCCAGCTGTTCCTGGTCGCGTCGGTCACCGGGTTCGCGACCGTCGTGTTCCAGGTCGCCTACCAGGCCTACCTGCCCAGCCTCGTCGACGGCGACGGGCTGGCCGAGGGCAACGCCAAACTGCAGGGCAGCCAGGCGGTGGCCCAGGTCGTCGGGCCCGGGCTCGGCGGGTTCCTGGTCCAGGTCCTGCGCGCGCCGTACGCGCTGATCGTCGACGCCGCGAGCTACCTCGTCTCGGGCGCGGCCCTGCTGACGATCCGGGCCCGAGAGGACGCCCCGGTGTCGGCCGAGCGGCACCTGCGCGTGGAGATCGTCGAGGGCGCGCGCTTCGTGCGGCACGACCCCTTGCTGCGCGTCATGACGATCTCGCCGGCCCTGGGTAACTTCTTCTTCACCGGGTTCGAGGCGATCGTCGTGCTGTTCCTGGTGCGATCGGTGCACCTGGCCCCCGGGGCGGTCGGGCTGTTGCTGGGTCTGGTCAGCCTGGGGTCGGTCGCCGGCGCGGCGCTGGCTCGCCCGATCGGACGGCGGTTCGGCACCGCTCGCGCCGTCCTCATCGGCATCGGGATCACCGCCCCGTTCGGCCTGCTGATCCCGCTCACGACCCGAGGCCCCGGACTGGTCTTCTTCCTGGTCGGCAACATCGTGATGTTCATCGGCATCCTGATCTACAACATCACGATCAGCGCGTTCCGCCAGGCGTACTGCCCGCCCCAGCTGCTCGGCCGGGTCGTCGCGACAATGCGCTTCGTGCTGTTCGGCACCGTCCCGCTCGGGGCCCTGACGGGAGGTGCTCTGGCCGGGGCGTTCGGGCCGCGCACCGCGGCCTGGATCCTGATCGCCGGCAACGTCCTGCCGGTGTTCGTGCTGCTCGCCTCACCGTTGCGCACGATGCGCGACCTGCCGACAGGGCACACTGGCGAACGTGCCCTCAGCCCTGCCCCAAGGTGAGCCCGCGCCGCCGGGAGGCGGGCTGCCGCGCTCGGTGCTGGACGCGTCGGCGCACGTGCCGTTCGGTGTGTACGTGCACATCCCGTTCTGCCAGACGCGGTGCGGCTACTGCGACTTCAACACCTACACCGCGTCGGAACTCGGCCCGGGCGTGAGTCGCGGCAGCTACGCCGACACGGTGCTGCAGGAGGTCCGGCTGGCCGGGCACGTGCTGGACGGGCGCCCGCCCATCGTGTCGACGATCTTCTTCGGCGGCGGCACCCCGACGCTGCTGCCGGCCGAGCACCTCGGGCTGATCATCAATGAGGTGCGCGAGACGTTCGGGCTCGCCCCCGACGCCGAGATCAGCACCGAGGCCAACCCGGAGACCGTCACGCCCGGCTACTTCGCCAAGCTGCGCGAAGCCGGGTTCAACCGCGTGTCGATCGGCATGCAGTCCGCGGTGCCGCGCGTGCTGGAGGTGCTGGACCGGCAGCACCGGCCCGGGCGTCCGGAGGAGGTGGTCGCCGAGGCGCACGCGGCCGGCTTCGAGCGCGTGAACCTGGACCTGATCTACGGCGCGCCGTACGAGAGCGACGCCGACTGGCAGGCCTCGCTCGACGCCGCGGTGGGTGCCGGACCGGACCACATCAGTGCGTACGCCCTGGTCGTCGAGCAAGGGACGGCGCTGGCCCGCCAGGTCGCGCAGGGTGTGGTGCCGGCGCCGGACGACGACGTGCTGGCCGACCGCTACGTGATGGCCGACGAGACCCTGCAAGGGGCCGGCTTCGACTGGTACGAAGTGTCCAACTGGGCCACCACCGACGACGCCCGCTGCCGGCACAACGACCTGTACTGGAGCGATGCCAACTGGTGGGGCTTCGGCCCGGGCGCGCACAGTCATGTGAGCGGGGTGCGCTGGTGGAACGTCAAGCACCCGGTCCGCTACGCGGTCGCGCTCGAGTCCGGCGCCAGCCCGGCCGCCGGACGCGAAACGCTGGACGAGCGGGCGCGGTTCACCGAACGGGTGATGCTCGGCGTCCGGCGCCGCGAGGGCCTGCCGATCTCCGAGCTGCCGGAGGCGACGGCGCGCACCGTCCCCCAGCTCGCGAACTGGGGCCTGATCGAGCACAGCGGCGTGGACGAGGGCCGGATCGTGCTCACCCAGCGCGGACGCCTGCTCGCCGACGGAGTGGTCCGCGAACTGTTGGGTTGATCAGTTCGGCCGGAACGCGTCCAGATCCACGACGCGGACGTGCAGTGTGTGCCGGTTCTGCAGTGCGGCCCGCAGCGCGCGGTGCAGGCCGTCCTCGAGGTAGA
>JBDTGE010000166.1:0-8787 GCA_039937575.1 Jatrophihabitantaceae bacterium | reverse complement strand
CCGAGGCGCTGCGTGATTTCGCCGAAGATGTCCTGGTGGCGATGCGCGAGCGGGAGGGTGAGCTGCGGCAGAGCACCGGCCTGGACGGCCAGTTGGGCAAGGTCGGCGACTAGCGATGCAGACCGCGGAGATCAAGAAGCGGTTCCTGGGGCACTTCGAGGCGAACGGTCACACCGTAGTTCCCAGTGCGCCACTGCCGTTCGACGACCCGAACCTGATGTTCGTCGTCGCCGGGATGACCCAGTTCGTGCCGTACTTTGTCGGCCAGCAGGAGCCGCCCTGGAAGCGGGCGACCAGCGTGCAGAAGTGCGTGCGCACGCTGGACATCGACGAGGTCGGCAAGACGACCCGGCACGGCACGTTCTTCCAGATGAACGGCAACTTCAGCTTCGGCGACTACTTCAAGGAAGGCGCCATCCGCCTGGCCTGGGACCTGTCGACGAACTCGATCGAGCAGGGCGGCTACGGCCTGGAGGGCGAGCGCATCTGGCCGACGGTGTACCTCGACGACGACGAAGCGTTCGACATCTGGCACCGGGTCATCGGCGTGCCGGTCGGGCGAATCGTCCGCCGTGGCAAGGAGGACAACACCTGGGACATGGGCATCCCCGGCCCGGCCGGTTCGTGCAGCGAGCTGTTTTACGACCGCGGCCCGGAGTACGGACCCGATGGCGGTCCTGCGGTCGACGAGGACCGGTACATGGAGTTCTGGAACCTGGTCTTCATGCAGTACGAGCGGGGTGCGTCCACCGGCCCCCACAAGGGTGACTACGAGATCCTGGGCGAGCTGCCGAAGAAGAACATCGACACCGGAATGGGCATGGAGCGGATGGCGACCCTGCTGCAGGGCGTCGACAACCTGTACGAGATCGACGAGACGCGCCCGATCCTCGTGCGCGCGGCCGAACTCGCGGGCAAGACGTACGGAGCGCACTCCGGGCACGCGGCGAACCAGTCGCACCCCGACGACGTCCGGCTGCGGGTGATCGCCGACCACGTCCGCACCGGGCTGATGCTCATCGGCGACGGAGTGACACCCGGCAACGACGGCCGCGGGTACGTGCTGCGCCGGATCCTGCGCCGGGCGGTGCGGGCCATGCGCCTGCTCGGCTACGAGGACGCAGCCCTGCCCGAGCTGCTCCCGGTCGCGCGCGACTGCATGTCGCCGTCCTACCCCGAGCTGGCGAGCGACTTCGCGCGGATCGAGATGATCGCCTACGGCGAGGAGGACGCCTTCGCGCGCACCCTCGTCGCGGGGACCACGATCTTCGACACGGCGGTGACCGCGGTCCAGGCCGCGAAGTCGACCGAGCTCCCCGGCGACAAGGCGTTCCAGCTGCACGACACGTTCGGCTTCCCGATCGACCTCACCCTGGAGATGGCGGCCGAGCAGGGACTGACGGTCGACGAGGCGGGGTTCCGGCGGTTGATGGCCGAGCAGCGCGACCGGGCGAAGGCCGACAACAAGTCCAAGAAGTCCGTGTACGCGAACAGTCCGGCGCTGCGTGAACTGCGGGCCCAGGGCGAGACGGAGTTCACCGGCTACGACGAGCTGGACACCGAGACGACGGTGCGCGGAATCCTGCGCGACGGCGCGCTGGCGCCCGACGCGCACGAGGGCGAGACGGTCGAGGTCGTCCTGGACCGGACGCCGTTCTACGCCGAGTCCGGCGGTCAGATCGCCGACGAGGGCACGATCACGGTCGGCGGCGCGACGCTGCGGGTGCTGGACGTGCAGAAGCCGGTCAAGGGGCTGATCGTGCACCGGGCCCTCGTCCAGAGCGGCGAGATCGTCAGCGGGGCGTCCGCGGTCGCCGCCGTCGATCCCGAGTGGCGGACGTCGGCGCGACAGGCGCACTCGGGTACCCACATCGTGCACGCGGCGCTGCGGCACGTGCTCGGACCGTCGGCGCTGCAGAGCGGTTCGTACAACAAGCCGGGGTACCTGCGGCTGGACTTCGCCTGGGGCAAGGCACTGGACGCGGCCACCCGGACCGACATCGAGGACGTGTCCAACCAGGCGCTGCGGCGCGACCTGCCGGTGGCGGTTCGCTACCTGCCGCTCGGCGAGGCGCGTGAGCTCGGTGCGCTGGCGCTGTTCGGCGAGACGTACGACGAACAGGTGCGCGTCGTGGAGATCGGCGGGGCGTGGTCGCGGGAACTGTGCGGCGGCACGCACGTCGCACACGCGGCCCAGGTCGGCACGATCACGGTGATCGGCGAGTCGTCCGTTGGCTCAGGCGTGCGCCGCGTCGAGGCCTACGTCGGGATCGAGGCCATGCGGTACCTGGCGACCGAGCGGGCGCTGGTGGCCCAGCTGTCCGAGTCGCTCAAGACGCCGGCCGATCAGCTGCCGGATCGGGTCGCGGCGCTCGTCGAGCGGCTGCGGGTGGCCGAGCGGGAGCTGGATCGCTTGCGTGCCTCAGCCGTGCTGGCCGGCGCCGGCCCGCTGGCTGCGGCGGCGACGGACGTCAACGGCGTCCAGCTGGTCGTGGCCGAGACCGCGAAGGGCGTCGGTGGCAACGACCTGCGCTCGCTCGTCCTCGACGTCCGGGGCCGGCTGCGCTCGGGTGATCCGGCCGTCGTGCTGCTCGCCGCGCCCGGCGACAACGGGGTCGCCTTCGTCGCCGCCGTCAACGACGCCGGCCAGCAGTCGGGGCTGGCGGCCGGCGACGTCGTCAAGGCGTTTGCGCCGGTCATCGGGGCGCGCGGTGGCGGCAAGGCCGATCTGGCCCAGGGGGCCGGCGGTGACGCCGGCAAGGTGTCCGACGGCTTCCAGGCGGTGCGTCAGCTGCTCGCGGCCCGGTGAATCGTGCCGAACCGGCCGCGATGAACGGCGCCTGGATCGGCGTCGACGTCGGGACGGTGCGGGTCGGGGTGGCCCGCAGTGACCCGAGCGGCATCCTGGCGATCCCGGTGGCCACTCTGAACCGGGACGTGCGCGACAACACCGACATTGCCGCACTGGCCGCCCTGGTGCTCGAGTACGAGGCGGTCGGGGTGGTCGTCGGACTCCCGCGCACGCTGGCCGATCGCGAGGGCACTTCGGCCGTTATGGCCCGCGAGTACGCGGCTGCGGTGTCCGTGGCGATAGGTCCGCTACCTGTGGAGTACGTGGACGAGCGCCTGAGCACCGTCAGCGCGCAGCGTAAGCTCCAGCAGGTCGGCGTGCGGGGTAGCAAGGCAAAACGCGCCGTGATCGATCAGGCCGCGGCGGTCGAACTGCTGCAACACTGGCTTGACTCACGCCGACCCTGAGTCGGCGCCGGCGCTCGTGGCCGGGCCGGGAGGTCGCAACCGGCCGGACGTGGACCTGATGGGAACGGAGTTCGCAAGCGTGACGCAGCGCGATGAGTCGCTCGCCGACCACGACCCGCACTCGCTGCTCTTCGGGCACGACGACGAGGACGGGCACGGGAGCGACCACGCCAACGACCACCACGGCGACCGAGCGGGCCACTCCACCCGATCGGCGCGGCGCCGAGCCCGTCAGGACCGGGCCCACCACGTCCGGCGCCGTCGCAACCGCCGCGTGCTGGTCATCCTCTCCCTGCTCGTCGTGGTCGTGGTCGGCGTGTCGGCCTGGCTGATCGTGCCGAAGGTCATCGACCTGTTCTCGCCGCCGGACTACTCCGGGTCCGGTTCGGGTTCGGTCTCGATCACGGTCGCCACGGGCGACACGGCGGCCGACATCGGGGCCACGCTGCTCAAGGACGGCGTCGTCGAGAGCACAAAGGCGTTCACCGATGCCGCAAGCGGCAACGCCGCCTCGCAGAACATCCAGCCCGGCACCTACACGCTGCGCAAGCACATGTCCGCCAAGAGTGCCCTGAACCTGCTGCTGAACCCGAAGTCGCGCAACGCGGCGGGTGATCTGGCGGTCACCGAGGGCGCCACCACCTTCGACGTCCTGGCCCGACTGGTCCAGATCCTCGGCCCGGGCAAACGGTCGGCGATCGTGCAGGCGCTGGACAACGCCTCGGCGCTCGGGTTCCCCCTGGGCTATGCGCCGAAGACGGGCAAGATCACCTCGACCGAGGGCTTCCTGTACCCGGCGACGTACTCGATCGACCCCACGGGCTCGATCGTGGCCGACCTGCAGCGGATGCTCGGCAAGTTCGCCGAGCACGACCGCGCAACCGGCTTCGCGGCGGACGCGGCCAAGCTCAAGCTCACGCCATATGGCGCACTCATCATCGCCTCGATCGCGCAGTCCGAAGCGCGATTCCCCGCCGACATGGCCAAGGTGGCACGAGTCATCCTGAACCGGATGGCGATCGCCAAGCCGCTGCAGATCGACGCGACCAGCGTGTACGGGGCGAAGGTGCTGGGCCTGGACCCGACGAAGGTCGTGTTCTCGCAGATCGACTCGCCGTACAACAGCTACACGCACGCCGGCCTGCCCCCGACCCCGATCAGCAATCCGGGCCCGGACGCGCTCGACGCGGCGGTCCATCCGACGGCCGGAGACTGGACCTACTACGTCAACGGCGACCAGGCCGGGCATCTGTACTTCACCAACAGTGCGACCGCGTTCCAGGCGGCTCAGCAGAAGTGCTACCAGAACAACTGGGGTTGCGCCGCACCGTGACACCGACCCGTCAGGCGGCGGTCCTCGGGCGGCCGGTCGGGCACTCGTTCTCGCCCGTGCTGCACACCGCCGCCTACGCCGCGCTCGGGCTCGACTGGACCTACTCCGCGATCGACTGCGGTGCCGACGAACTGGCCGCGGTGCTGGCCGAACGGCCCGACTGGGCCGGCTTCTCGTGCACCATGCCGCTCAAACGGCTTGTGCTGGATGTCGCCGACGAGGTCCGTCCGGTCGCGCGGGCCGTCGGCGCGGGCAACACGCTGCTACCGCGGCCCGGTGGGGGCTGGATCGTCGACAACACCGACGTGGCCGGCCTCGTAACCTCGTTGGCCGAGCGGGTGATCGTGCCCTCGAGCGCGACCGTCCTCGGGGCCGGCGGCACGGCCCAGGCCGCCGTGGCCGCGCTCGCCGTCGTCGGGGTCCAGGACTGCGTCGTGCTCGTCCGCGACCGCGGGCGGGCCGATGAGGTGCGGGCCACCGCCGACGCGCTGGGCCTGCCGCTGCATGTGCGTGACCTGAGCCCGGACTCGGGCGACCTGGCCGCCGACCTGATCGTCTCGACGCTGCCGCGTGGAGCGGCGGACTCGCTGGCCGGACGGGCCTGGTCGCCGCGGCAGGCCGTGTTCGACGTGGTCTACGACCCGTGGCCGACGCGCCTGGCTGCCTCGGTCGACGCCGCCGGTGGGCAGGTGCTCAGTGGCGCACTCCTGCTGCTGCACCAGGCGGCCGCCCAGGTTGAGCTGATGACCGGACAGAGCGCACCGGTCCCGGCGATGCGCGACGCCCTGCGCGCCGCGTCGCCCGGCTGCGGCGTCTGAGCACGCCGTCTGAGCACGGCGTCCGGTCAGCTGGCCGGGTCGAGGCGGATCACGACGGACTTGGACGTCGGCGTGTTGCTGCCCTCGGCCGTCGAGTCCAGCGGCACGAGGACGTTGGCCTCGGGGAAGTAGGCCGCGGCACAGCCCCGCGGTGTCGCGTACTCGACGACCCGGAAGTTCTTCGCCCGCCGCTCTTCGTCGTGCCACAGGCTGACCAGGTCAACGTGATCGCCGTCGCGCAGCCCCCGATCGCGCAGATCGTCGACGTTGACGAACACCACCCGTCGCCCGCCCTTGATGCCGCGGTAGCGGTCGTCGAGGCCGTAGACGCTCGTGTTGAACTGGTCATGCGAGCGCACCGTCTGCAGCAGCAGGTGACCGGGTGGGACCTCGACGGTGTCCGGCGGGTTGACGGTGAAACGCGCCTTGCCGGTCGCGGTCGCGAACGTGCGCGAGTCGCGCGGACCGCTCGGCAGGACGAAACCGCCCGGCTCGGCGACCCGCTCCTCAAAGGAGTGAAAGCCCGGTACGACGTGCTCGATGTGCTTGCGGATAAGGCGATAGTCCTCACCCATGGCCCGCCAGCCGATGTCGTCGCCGAACAGCGCGTGGCCCAGGCCAGCGATGATTGCGACCTCGCTGCGCAGGTGCTCCGAGCCCGGCGCCAGGCGCCCCCGCGAGGAGTGCACCATGCTCATCGAGTCCTCGACGGTGACGAACTGCTCGCCGGTGCCGCGGACGTCCTTCTCGGTGCGTCCCAGGCAGGGCAGGATCAACGCCTCGTGGCCGTGGCACAGGTGCGAGCGGTTCAGCTTGGTCGCCACGTGCACGGTCAGCGCGCAGTTGGCCATCACGGCCTCGCTGAGCCCGGTGTCCGGCGTCGCGGCCACGAAGTTGCCGCCCAGCGCGAAGAAGACGTCGACCTTGCCGTCGCGCATGCCGCGGATGGACTCGACGGTGTCCCACCCGTGCTCCCTCGGCGGGTCGAATCCGAACTCGTCGCGAACGGCGTCCAGGAAGGCGTCGGGCATCTGTTCCCAGATGCCCATAGTCCGATCGCCCTGGACGTTGCTGTGCCCCCGGATGGGCGCGGGACCGGCGCCGGGACGCCCGATGTTCCCCCGTAGCAGCAAGAAGTTGGTGATCTCGCGGATCGTGGCCACGGCGTTGCGGTGCTGGGTCAGGCCCATCGCCCAGCAGACGATCACGCTGCCCGCGGCCGTCACGTCGGAGGTGAAGTCCTCGATCTCCTTACGGGAAAGGCCACTCTGTGCCTCGATCGTGGCCCAGTCGAGTGCCCGCCACGCGGTCGCCGCCGCCGGGAAGCCGTCGCAGTACCGATCGATGAAGTCGTGATCCAGCACCGAGCCGGGCGCCGCGTCCTCGCGCTCGAGCAGGGCCAAGTTGACGCCGGCAAACAGGGCGAGGTCGCCGTTGACGCGCACGGACAGGTAGCGGTCGGCCAGCTTGGTGCCGGGGCCGACCAGACCGCGCGGCGTCTGCGGGTTGCGGAACCTCATCAGTCCCGCTTCGGGCAGCGGGTTGATCGCCACGATGCGGGCGCCGTGTTGCTTGGCCTCCTCGAGGGCGCTGAGCATGCGTGGGTGGTTGGTCCCGGGGTTCTGGCCGACGATCACGATCAGGTCGGCGTGCTGGGAGATGTCGTCGATGGTGACGGTGCCCTTGCCGATCCCGATCGTCTGGTTGAGCGCGGCGCCGCTGGACTCGTGACACATGTTCGAGCAGTCGGGCAGGTTGTTCGTGCCGAGCCGCCGCGCGAGCAGCTGGTACACGAACGCCGCCTCGTTGCTGGCCCGGCCGCTGGTGTAGAACACCGCGCGGTCGGGTTTCTCCAGTGCGCGCAGCCGATCGGCCGTCAGCCGCAGCGCGTCGTCCCACGAGATCGGCGCGTAGTGCGTCGCGTCAGGTGCGAGGTACATCGGCTCGGTCAGCCGGCCGTTGTGCTCGAGCCAGTGATCGTCCTGCGAGCGCAGGTCGGCGACCGAGTTGGCCGCGAAGAAGTCGGCACCGACGCGTTTGCGAGTGCCCTCCCACGCGACCGCCTTGGCCCCGTTCTCGCAGAACTCGGCGATCTTGCGGTGATCAGGGTCGGGCCAGGCGCAGCTGGGGCAGTCGAACCCGTCGACGTGGTTCATCTTCAGCAGCGTCTGCAGGCTGCGTTTGGCGCCCATCTCCTCCAGCGCGTACTGCATCGAGTGCGCGATTCCGGGCAGGCCCACCGCCGATCGCTTCGGTGGGCCGACCTTCGGATCCTGGGATGATTCGCCCGTCATCCTCCGACTCTAGAGCCGTCCGGCTCCGCTGTGATCACCGGCTTCTGTGCAATGGCGCTCGCCCGTACGCTCGGGTCGAGGGATGGAGGCGGGCATGGCGGTGATGACGACCCGGCGGGCGATCGTGCGGATGCCGGTCGGGGCCGAACCGGCGTCGACGCCGGACGATCTCGTCGTGGAGTCGCCCCTCGTCCTCGGCCTGGACGGCGAGGCGATCGCGACCCTGATGCGCACGCCCGGCCACGACCTCGAACTCACCGCCGGCTGGTTGGTCGTCGAGTCCGGCGTGCGGCGCGCGGAGGACATCAGCACGCTGCGGGCCTGTCGTGAGCAGGACACCGACCGGGTGCACATCACCCTCGCTCCCGGCGTGCGTCCGCCCCGCCCACGCGCGTTCGTCACGTCGGCCGCCTGCGGCGTGTGCAGTGCCGATGTGCTCGATCTCGCGCCGCTGCAGGGCAGTGCGCCGCACCGGGCGGGCTGGGTGGTGACCCGTGACGTGCTAGCAGCGCTGCCGGACACCATGCGCGTCGAGCAGCGGACGTTCGACCGGACCGGGGGAGTACACGCCGCGGCCCTGGCGTCGGCCGACGGCACCGTGCATGTGGTGCGCGAGGACGTCGGCCGGCACAATGCGGTCGACAAGATCGTCGGCCGGGCCCTGCTGGACGGGCGGCTGCCGGCGACCGATCAGCTGCTGGTCGTCAGCGGCCGGGTGTCGTTCGAGATCGTCCAGAAGGCGGTGGCGGCGGGGGTGGCCGGCATCGTCGCGGTGTCGGCGCCGTCCAGCCTCGCGGTCGATCTCGCGCGCGACTACGGGCTGCTGCTGGCCGCGATGATTCGCAACGGCCGCGTGAACGTGTACGCCGGAGAGGAACTGGTTCGCTGACCGGTCAACCGCGGGCGGCCGAGACTATCGAGACTATTGCGAAGCCCACGAAGATCACCGCCCCGACGCGGTGCAGCAGGTTCAGCGAGATGTAGCGCAGCAGCGTGCGGCCGGCCGTGATGGCGAGCAGCGCGGCCGTCCAGAGCCCGAGGGTCGCGCCGAGCCCGACCGCGATCGGGTCGTGATACTTGGCCG
>JBDTGE010000165.1:0-6045 GCA_039937575.1 Jatrophihabitantaceae bacterium | reverse complement strand
GGTCATCCTCGTCCCGGCGGTGATGCTGGCCAGCTGGACTGTCTTCGACAGCCGAGCCGGGGCGGAGGAGGCCAACGGCGATCGCACTCGCAGCGCCAAGAACTACTTCGCGCTGCTGTTGTTGCTCGAGTTCTTCACGGTCGGCGTGTTCATCTCGACCGACGTGTTCCTGTTCTACGTCTTCTTCGAGGCGATGCTCGTCCCGATGTACTTCATCATCGGCAGCTTCGGCGGGCCGCGCCGCCAGTACGCGGCGATGAAGTTCTTCCTGTACTCGCTGGTCGGCGGCCTGCTCATGCTGGCCTCGGTGATCGGCCTGTACGTCACGACCGGGTCGCGCACTTTCGCCATCGCCGACCTGATCGGCAAGGTGCCGGACAACGCGACGCAGAAGTGGCTGTTCCTCGGGTTCTTCATCGCGTTCGCGATCAAGGCACCGCTCGTGCCGTTCCACACCTGGCTACCCGATGCCGGGGCCGAGGCGCCCGCGGGCGGTGCGGCGCTGCTGGTCGGAGTGCTCGACAAGGTCGGCACATTCGGCTTCCTGCGCTACTGCCTGCCGCTGTTCCCGGCCGCGTCGCGCTACTTCGCCCCCACGATCCTGATCCTGTCGGTGATCGGCATCCTGTACGCCGCGTTCCTGGCCATCGGGCAGCGCGACATGAAACGCCTGGTCGCGTACACGTCGGTCGCCCACTTCGGCTTCATCGGCCTGGGCATCTTCGCGTTCACCACTCAGGGCGGCACGGGCGCCGTGCTGTACATGGTCAACCACGGGCTGTCGACGGGTGCGATGTTCATCGTCCTCGGCCTGCTGATCGCGCGGGGCAAGAGCCGCAACGTCGACGACTACGGTGGCGCGGCCAAGGTCACCCCGATCCTGGCCGGGCTGTTCCTGCTCACCGGGCTGTCTGCCCTCGCGCTGCCCGGGCTGTCGACGTTCGTCAGCGAGTTCCTGGTGCTGGTCGGGACGTTCACCCGGCACAAGGGGTTGGCCGTCCTGGCCGCCACCGGCATCGTGCTCGCGGCGATCTACATCCTGTACCTGTACCAGCGCACCTTCCAGGGCCGGATCAGCGAGAAGGTCACCAAGTTCCGTGACCTGAACGCCCGCGAGATCTGGTCCGTGGCCCCGCTGCTGGTGTTGATCGTCTTCCTCGGCATCTACCCGAAGCCGGTGCTGAACATCATCAACCCGGCCGTGCGGGCCACCTTGCACGACGTGCAGCAGACCGACCCGGCGCCCAAGCTCGGCCTCGTTGCCGGAGGAGTCAAGTGAGCCGCATCCTGCTGGCCGACACGGTCCAGAACATCACCACGCCGTCGGTCGCATACCACGCGCTGATCCCGATCTTCATCGTGCTCGGCGCGGCCCTGGTCGGCGTCCTGGTCGAGGCGCTCGTGCCTCGGCGCGAACG
Organism: Jatrophihabitantaceae bacterium; assembly: GCA_039937575.1. GTDB lineage: Bacteria > Actinomycetota > Actinomycetes > Mycobacteriales > Jatrophihabitantaceae > JBDTGE01. The sequence goes on along the minus strand of JBDTGE010000165.1, from coordinate 4,627 downwards.
GTTCAACGCTCAGGTGTTCACCACGATCCTCGGGCTCGTCGGCGCGCTGGTCGCGGTCGGCCTGCTCCACAGCACGCACGTCACCACGCCGTCACCGCGCGGAAACGACAGCCTGTTCGCGGGCTCGCTGGCCATCGACGGGACCGGACTGTTCGTCCAGGGCACCATCCTGGCCCTGGCCATCATGGCCGCGCTGCTCATCGCCGAGCGCACCGTCGACGTCGGCAGCCCGATCGTCGCGTCCGCGGCAGTGGTCGTGGGTTCGGACGTCGACCGCAAGCTCGCACGTACCGACCGCGTGCAGACCGAGGTCTTCCCGCTGATGCTGTTCGCCGTGTCCGGCATGTTGATCTTCCCGGTCTCGAACAACCTGCTGGTCATGTTCGTAGCCCTCGAGGTCATGTCCCTTCCGCTGTACCTGATGGCCGGGCTGGCCCGCCGCCGCCGGCTGCTGTCGCAGGAGGCGGCGCTCAAGTACTTCCTGCTCGGGGCGTTCGCCTCGGCGTTCTTCCTGTACGGGCTGGCCTTGCTGTACGGCTACGCGAACTCAGTCGACCTGCCTACGATCTTCCAGGCCACCCGCACGTCGACCAAGTCCGACGTCCTGCTCTACCTCGGGCTGGCCCTGCTGCTGGTCGGGCTGCTGTTCAAGGCCAGCATCGCGCCGTTCCACGCGTGGACGCCGGACGTCTACCAGGGCGCACCCACTCCGGTGTCGGCGTTCATGGCCTCGTGCACCAAGGTGGCCGCGTTCGGCGCCCTGTTGCGCGTGCTCTACGTCGGGTTCAGCGGGACGGCCTGGGACTGGCGCCCGATCATCTGGGCCGTGGCGATCGCGTCGATGCTGGTCGGAGCCGTCCTCGGGCTCACCCAGACCGACATCAAGCGCATCCTGGCCTACTCCTCGATCGCGCACGCCGGCTTCATCCTGGTCGGCCTGGTCGCCGTCACCCGCGACGCCTCGGCCAGCGTGCTGTTCTACGTGCTCACCTACGGCTTCACCACGATGGCCGCGTTCGGCCTGCTAATGCTGGTGCGCGACGCCGATGGCGAGGCCACCCACCTGGCCCAGTGGTCGGGTCTGGCCCGCAAGAGCCCGGTCGTCGCGACGGTCATGACCTTGCTACTCATGTCGATGGCCGGGATCCCGCTCACGGCCGGCTTCACCGGGAAGTTCTTCGTCTTCAAGGCGGCGTGGCACACGGCCGGCCCGCTGGTCGTGCTGGCGCTGCTGTTCTCGGCGGTCGCCGCGTTCTACTACCTGCGCATCGTGGTGATGATGTACTTCGCCGAGCCGCCGGAGAACGCGCCGACGATCGCCATCCCGGGCTGGACCTCGACGGTCGCCCTCACCGTCGGGGTGGTCGTGACCGTCGTTCTCGGCGTGTTCCCACAACCGATCATCGACCTGGCGACCAAAGCCGCCGGCTCGCTGATCGGATAGGTACCGTTACGCCCGTGACCACCCCCGCCCTCGGCGTCGAGTTCGACGATCCCGAGCTGGAAGCCTCGGTGCTGGCTGACCTGAACACGATCGAGGCGGCCCTGCGCGTCGCGGTGCAGTCCGACGACGAGTTCGTGAACAGTGCGGCGGGGTACCTGGTCGCCGCGGGCGGCAAACGGTTTCGCCCGCTGGTCAGCACGCTGGCGGCGCACTTCGGCGACTCACGGCAGATCGAGCTGGTGCCGGCCGCTGTCGTCATCGAGCTGACCCACCTGGCGACGCTCTACCACGACGACGTCATGGACGAGGCGCCCGTACGCCGCGGCGCTTCCTCGGCCAACGCCCGCTGGGACAACACCGTCGCGATCCTGACAGGTGACTTCCTGTTCTCGCGAGCATCCAACCTGCTGGCCGACCTCGGGCCGTACGCCGTCCGCCTGCAGGCCCGGACGTTCGAACGGCTGGTCATCGGTCAGATCCGCGAGACGGTCGGGGCCAAGGACGGCGCCGACCCGATCGAGCACTACCTCGCCGTGCTGGCCGACAAGACCGGCTCGCTGATCGCCGCCGCCGCCGAGTTCGGCGGCCACTACGCCGGAGTCGACGAGGTCACGGTCGACCAGCTGCGTCGGTTCGGCGAGCAGATCGGCGTCGCGTTCCAAATCAGCGACGACATCCTGGACATCGCCTCGCAGTCGTCCGAGTCGGGCAAGACGCCGGGGACCGACCTGCGCGAGGGCGTCGCCACGCTACCGGTGCTGTACGCCCTTCGTTCGCCGGATCCGTCCAGCGCCCGGTTGCGCGAGCTCGTCGACCACCCGATCGTCGATGGCGCCGAGCTGGCCGAGGCCCTGGCCCTGCTGCGCGCGTCGTCCGCGATGGACGAGGCCCGCCAGACGTTGCGGACCTACGCGCAGAACGCCCGGGCGGCTCTGGCGCCGCTGCCGGACGTCCCGGCTCGACGGGCGTTCGAAGCCCTTACCGACCTGGTGATCGACCGCACCGGCTGACCGGCCTGCGGGCACAAGACTCGAGGCCCGGGCGGGTTTTCCCCCTCCAGCCTCGAGTCGAACTCGATCAGTTGACCTTGATCACTCTCGGTTGGCTTTGCCCCCGCTCCGGCCCCGATGGCTAATGAGATCCAATCCGGGTCGCGATGGCAAACCAAGCTGGATCGGCCGTGTCATACCCACAGCGAACTTTGCCGCAGTTCGGCTCAAAGTGCGTTAATCTCTGGCGCGAAACAGACGGATACCGAAGCTCAGCCCAGGCACGGCCGGGTTCACGACGTCATGGCGCAGATGATCTCGTACAGCACGTGTGACGCCGCGATCGCGGTGATCTGCGCGTGGTCGTACGCCGGCGCGACCTCGACGACGTCGGCCCCCACCAGGTTCAGGTTGGACAGCGACCTCAGGATTGCCAGCAACTCGCGGCTCAGCAAGCCACCGGCTTCGGGTGTCCCCGTGCCCGGCGCGAACGCGGGGTCGAGCACGTCGATGTCGACGGACACGTAGACCGGTCGCTCGCCCACTCTCGCCGAGATGAGGTCCCGGACGCCGCGCGCGCCGAGATCGTCGAGGTCCCAGGCGGGGACTATCTGGAACCCGAGCGCGGCGTCGTCCGTCAGATCGGTCGCGGAGTACAGCGGCCCGCGGACGCCGACGTGAATGCATCCGGTCGGGTCGAGCAGCCCCTCCTCGGCCGCGCGACGGAACGGGGTGCCGTGCGTGAGCGGTGCCCCGAAGTAGGTGTCCCACGTGTCCAGATGAGCGTCGAAGTGCACCACGGCGACCGGTCCGTGTGCGGCATGGACGGCACGCAGCAGGGGCAGCGCGATCGTGTGGTCGCCGCCGATGGTGACCAGCTGGCGGCTGCGTTCGAGCACGTCCCGGGCTCCACGTTCGATGGCCGCGACCGCCTCACCGATGGAGAACGGGTTGACCGCGAGATCGCCGGCGTCGACAACCTGCGCGGCGGCGAACGGCGAGACGTCCAGCGCCGGGTTGTACGGCCGCAGCAACCGGGACGCCTCGCGTACGTGTGCCGGCCCGAAGCGGGCGCCCGGTCGGTAGCTGACGCCGCTGTCGAACGGGACTCCGAGTACCGCGATGTCGACGTCGGACACCTCGTCGATGCGCGGTAGCTGGGCGAACGTGGCCAGACCGGCGTAGCGCGGGACCACGCTGGCGTCCACCTGGCCGAGCTTGCCGTTCTCGTTCACCCGGGGGATCGGCGTACCCCGGCGGGGCGAGGCCCCATCGGCGGTGTGCATGAGGAACCGACCTTCCTTCAGTCGCGGGAGGGCGAGTCGTCACGGCCAGCCGTGATCGGCACGGCGCTGGACGGCCCGGCCCGCCTCGTCATTGTGCTCGCAGGCGCCCGCGGAACGATTGAGACGCTGCAGCAGGCGCGGGAGACCTGCGCGGGCGGCGTGATCGGACTGGTAACGATCTTCCCCCGGCACCGTTACACCGATCGCCTGCCCGCGCAGGCTCGAGAGAGAGTGAATCCATCCGACGCGTCACTGGCAACTCACGACGCGCGGGAGTGTCGCGGATCGACCGCTGACATCGGGCATTCGCCTGAATCGGGACACTCCCGGTGGCACGATCACGACAAGTGCGCGAGCACGATCGCCGCGCCCTACAGAGCGAGCGCGTCGGCTTCTACGGCCGGCGCGGCTCGGCGCTGGTTGCGGATGCCGTCGATCGTCAGCACGATCAGTGCGACCCACACCAGGGCGAACCCGATCAGCTCGGCCGTCGGGAGCGGTTCGTGCCGGATGCCCACGCCCACGGCGAACTGCAGCACCGGCGCCAAGTACTGCAGCAGCCCCAGGACGCTGAGCGGTAGGCGGCGCGTGGCCGAGGCGAAGAACAGCAGCGGCACGGCCGTGACGATGCCGGTGCTGGCGAGCAGCAGGCTGTTCCCGACGCTGACCGTGCCGAACGCCAGGTTGCCCTGGACGCCGATGATCACCAGCGTGGTGAGCGCGGGTACGAACAGCACGCCGGTCTCGACGGCCAGCGAGTCAACCGCCCCGACGGCCGCCCTCTTCTTGAAGAACCCGTACAGGGCGAAGGACGTGGCCAGGGTGAGCGCGATCCAGGGCAGGTGCCCGTAGTCGATGGTGATCACCACGACGGCGGCGGCCCCGATGCCGACTGCCACCCACTGCGC
>JBDTGE010000164.1:0-9615 GCA_039937575.1 Jatrophihabitantaceae bacterium | reverse complement strand
TCGTGTGCTCGATCGAGAACGTCGACCCGATGGGCGTGCACACCGGCGACTCGATCACGGTCGCGCCCGCGATGACCCTGACCGACCGCGAGTACCAGCACATGCGCGATCTCGGGATCGCCGTGCTGCGCGAGGTCGGTGTGGACACCGGCGGCTGTAACATCCAGTTCGCGATCAACCCCGCTGACGGCCGCATGATCGTGATCGAGATGAACCCGCGGGTGTCGCGCTCGAGCGCCCTGGCGTCCAAGGCGACCGGCTTCCCGATCGCCAAGATCGCCGCGAAGCTGGCCGTCGGCTACACGCTCGACGAGATCCCCAACGACATCACGCTCAAGACGCCGGCCGCGTTCGAGCCGGCACTGGACTACGTCGTGGTCAAGGTCCCGCGGTTCGCGTTCGAGAAGTTCCCCGGCGCCGACCCGGTGCTCACGACGCACATGAAGAGCGTCGGCGAGGCGATGTCGATCGGCCGCAACTTCACCGAGGCGCTGGGCAAGGCGTTGCGCTCGATGGAGACCAAGGCGTCGGGCTTCTGGACCGGGCCGGAGGAAGAGCTCGGTCTCGACGAGCTGATGGCCCGCGCTGCCGTCCCGACCGACGGCCGGCTGTACTACGTCGAACGGGCGCTGCGCGCGGGGGCCACGGTCCAGGACGTCGCCGCGGCGACCGGCATCGATCCGTGGTTCGTCGACCAGATCCTCGAGGTCGTCGAGCTGCGGACCGAACTCGTCGATGCGCCGGCGCTCACGCCGACCCTGCTGCGTAAGGCGAAACGGCATGGCGTGTCGGACGTTCAGCTGGCCCGGCTCCGCCCGGAACTGTCCGGCGAGGACGGCGTGCGCCTGCTGCGGCTGCGCGCCGGGATCCGTCCGGTCTACAAGACGGTCGACACGTGCGCGGCCGAGTTCGCTGCCTCGACGCCGTACTACTACTCGTCCTACGACGAGGAGAGCGAGGTCACGGCGCAGCCCGACCGGCCGAAGGTGATCATCCTCGGCAGCGGGCCCAACCGGATCGGCCAGGGTATCGAGTTCGACTACTCGTGCGTGCATGCGGTGATGGCCCTGCGCGACGCCGGCTACGAGACGATCATGATCAACTGCAATCCGGAGACGGTGTCCACCGACTACGACACCGCCGACCGCCTGTACTTCGAGCCGCTGACGTTCGAAGACGTCCTGGAGGTGGTGCACGCCGAGCAGCAGTCGGGCACCGTCGCGGGCGTCATCTGCACGCTCGGCGGCCAGACCCCGCTCGCGCTCGCCCAGCGGCTGAAGGACGCCGGCGTCACCGTCCTCGGAACCCAGCCCGAAGCCATCGACCTGGCCGAGCACCGCGGTGCCTTCGGGCGGGTGCTGGCCGAGGCGAACCTGCCCTCGCCCAAGCACGGCACCGCCACCAGCTTCGAGCAGGCCAAGGCGGTCGCCGACACGATCGGCTACCCGGTGCTGGTCCGACCCTCGTACGTGCTCGGCGGCCGCGGGATGGAGATCGTCTACGACGAGGCCCACCTGTCCGACTACATCAACCGGGCGACGGAGATCACCCAGGCCCACCCGGTGCTCGTCGACCGGTTCCTCGACGACGCGGTCGAGATCGACGTCGACGCGCTCTACGACGGCACCGACCTGTACCTGGGCGGCGTCATGGAGCACATCGAGGAGGCCGGCATCCACTCCGGGGACTCGGCCTGCGCCCTCCCGCCGATCACGCTCGGCACGGCCGACATCGCGGCGGTCCGCAGCTCGACCCTCGCGCTGGCCAAGGGCATCGGAGTGCGCGGACTTATCAACGTCCAGTACGCGATGGCCGGCGACGTCCTGTACGTGCTCGAGGCCAATCCCCGCGCCAGCCGGACCGTGCCCTTCGTGTCCAAGGCGACCGCGGTGCAGCTGGCCAAGGCCGCGGCCCGCATTGCGATGGGCACGACGATCGCCGAGCTGCGAGCTGAGGGGCTGCTGCCGAAGTCCGGCGACGGCGGCGACCTGCCGTCCGACGCCCCGATCGCGGTCAAGGAGGCCGTCCTGCCCTTCCACCGGTTCCGCACCCCCGGCGGCGACCAGGTCGACTCGATCCTCGGCCCGGAGATGAAGTCCACCGGCGAGGTCATGGGGTTCGACTCGACGTTCGGCGCCGCCTTCGCCAAGAGCCAGGCCGCGGCGTACGGCTCGCTGCCGCTGAAGGGCACGGTGTTCGTCAGCATCGCCAACCGGGACAAGCGGGCGGCGATCTTCCCGGTTAAGCGCCTGTCGGACCTCGGCTTCCGGGTGCTGGCGACCGAGGGCACGGCGCAGGTGATGCGGCGCAACGGCGTCAACGCCGAGGTCGTCGGCAAGTTCAGCGACGGGCCCGGCAACGTGGTCGAGAGGATTATCGCCGGCGAGGTGGACCTGGTGATCAACACCCCCCGAGGCGCACCGGGCAACTCCGGCCCGCGCGTGGACGGATACGAGATCCGGACCGCCGCCGTCGCCGCCGGCATCCCGTGCATCACCACGGTCCAGGCGGCCGCCGCCTGCGTGCAGGGGATCGAGGAGCTGTCCCGCGGCGAGATCGGCGTCCGCTCGCTGCAGGACCTGCACACACAACTGACCACCTGGCGCAACGGAGCGTCGTCGTGAGCGCGACCACTCGAGCGAAGGGGGAACGCGACGTGAGTGCGGTGCACGAGTCGGGCGAGATCTTCGCGGTGCAGAAGGTGGGCGACTACCTGCAGTTCACCGTGGTCGCGCCCGGTATCGCCGAGGGGTTCAAGCCGGGTCACTTCGTGGCGGTCGCGGTGGGCGGCGAGAACACCTCGATGATCCTGCGCCGCGCGTTCGCCCTGTACGGCGCGACGCCGACCGGTCAGTTCGCCGGCACGATCCAGTTCGTCGTCGCGGCGCACGGGGCCGGGACGCAGTGGCTGGTCCGGGCCGAGGCCGGCGACCGGCTCGATCTGGTCGGGCCGCTCGGCACGCCGTTCCCGCTGCCGTCGACAGCCACGCCGTCCGTGCTCGTCGGTGGCGGGTACGGCACCGCGCCGCTGATCCCGCTGGCCGCGCAGCTGATCGCGGCCGGCTCCCCGGTCGAGTTCCTGCTCGGCGCCGCCACCGGATCGCGTCTGTTCGGCGAGCTGGCGGCCAAGCGGCTGGCCGGTTCGGTCACGGTGACCACCGACGACGGCTCGGCGGGGGACAAGGGCCTGATCACCGAGGCGCTGCCGGCCGCGATCGAGCGGATCGGCGCCGAGGTCGTCTACGCCTGCGGGCCGATGGGCATGCTGCGCGCAGTCGGTGACATCGCGCACCGCTACAACATCCGGGCCCAGGTCGCGGTCGAGGAGTCGATGGCGTGCGGCATCGGTGTGTGCATGACCTGCGTGCTGCCGGTGCGGGGCGAGGACGGGCAGTCCCGGTTCGTCCGCTCGTGCGTCGACGGACCGGTGTTCGACGCCGACCGGGTCCGTTGGGCCGACGTCGGGACGCTGCCGCCGGACCTGCTCGGTGCCGACGCGATGGGAGGCACTCGCTGATGCCATCCGGGCCAAAGAGGTTGGTGCAGTGGTGCCGGCATGGCTGACCTGACGACGACGCTCGGCCCGCTCACGCTGCCGAACCCGATCCTCACGGCGTCGGGCTGTGCGGCGGCCGGGCGCGAGCTGCATCAGTTCTTCGACGTCGCCCGGCTCGGGGCGGTCGTGACGAAGTCGGTCATGACCCGTCCTCGCTCGGGACGCCCGACGCCGCGCATGGCCGAGACCCCGAGCGGCATGCTCAACTCGATCGGGCTGCAGGGACCGGGCATCGACTCGTTCATCGAGAACGACCTGGCCTGGCTGGCCGAGCGTGGTGCGCGCACCGTCGTCTCGATCGCCGGCGGGCACACCGACGAGTACGTCGAACTCGCCCGCAAGCTGTACGGCAACCCGGCGGTGTCGATGCTCGAGGTCAACATCTCCTGCCCGAACGTCGAGAGCCGCGGCCAGGTGTTCGCCTGCGACGCGATCGCCTCCTCGCGCGTCATCGGCGCCGTCCGGCGCGCGGCCGACCCGAACCAGCCCGTGTTCGCCAAGCTCTCGCCCGACGTCACCGACATCACCCTCATCGCCCGCGCGTGCGCCGACGCGGGAGTCGACGGCTTCTCGCTCATCAACACCCTGCTCGGACTGGTGATCGACACCGACACGATGATGCCGGTCCTCGGCGGGATCACCGGCGGACTGTCCGGCCCGGCCGTCCGACCGGTTGCCGTCCGCTGCGTGTGGCAGGTCAAGAAAGCCCTGCCACACCTGCCGATCATCGGCATGGGCGGGATCGGCAACGGGCTGGACGCGCTGCAGTTCCTGCTCGCCGGAGCCTCGGCGGTGTCGGTCGGTACGGCCGTCTTCGGCGACCCGCACGCACCGGTCCGGATCCTGGCCGAGCTCGACGCCGCACTCGACGCGCGCGGTTTTGGATCGGTAACCGATGCGGTCGCGTTCGCGCATCGAGCTGCCAAGCAGCTGCAGCGGTGAGCAAAGCATGATCGCCACGTTCGGCGTCCGACTCGACGCGGCGATCGAGCAGCGCGGCTCGGTCTGCGTCGGCATCGACCCGCATCCGGCGCTGCTCCAGTCGTGGGGGCTCACCGACGACGTCGCCGGGTTGAGTGCCTTCGCCGACATCTGCGTCGCGGCGTTCGGGCCGTCCGCGGCGGTCGTCAAGCCCCAGTCGGCGTTCTTCGAGACCTACGGCTCGGCCGGCATCGCGGTCCTGGAAAGCACGATCGCCGGGTGCCGTTCGGCCGGCGCGCTGGTCCTGCTGGACGTCAAGCGGGGCGACATCGGCACCACGATGGCGGCCTACGCCCGCGCCTACCTCGACCCGTCCGCGCCGCTGGCCGTCGATGCGATCACCCTCAGTCCCTACCTCGGCGTCGGTTCGCTGCAGCCGGCGTTCGACGCGATCGCCCAGTACGGGACGGGTGCGTTCGTGCTCGCGCTGACGTCCAACCCCGAAGGCCCGCAGGTCCAGCACGCACGGGGCGCAGACGGTCGAGCGGTGGCGCAGGCGGTGCTCGACGCGGTGGCCGAGCGTAACGCGGGCGCGGCGCCGCTCGGTTCAGTCGGCGTGGTCGTGGGGGCCACGATCGGGGACGCCGACGTCGACCTCAGCGCCCTGAACGGCCCGTTCCTGGTGCCCGGCATCGGCGCTCAGGGGGGCACGGCCGAGGATGTGCGGCGGATCTTCGGCGCCGGCCTGAGAGCGGTCGTCCCCAGTGTGTCGCGCGAGGTGCTGCGGCACGGCCCCGACCCGGTGGCGCTACAGCGTGCAGTCGAGCAAATGAACGAGACGTTTGCGTTCCTTCGCCGCTGACTCCGGGCGCGCCGCGGAAGTCCCGACCTGTGGCCGCGGCCCGGCGGGTAAGCGATCTAGTGGCGATGTCTGTATCGTTCTCACGGGCTGTGGCCCAAACATTCTTATCACAAGTTCCTCTATCCCCACAGGGAAGGCTCCACAGTGACTCAGACCGTTTCCCTACCCGCGGTGACCCAAGCCGCTCGGGACATCATCGACACCGGATACGCCGTCGTGAAGCTCCACGACATCGACGCCGACCGACTCACCACCGCGATCTCCACCGCCGTCGACTTCTTCCGGCGCCCCGAAGACGACAAGCTCAAGCACGGCAGTGACGACCACAACTACGGGTACCGCCCGTTCGGGATCGAGTACTCGATCACGCCGGACCGACCCGACATGAACGAGTGCTTCACGCTCTGGTCCAGCCGGCTCGACCTGATCCCCAACTCCAGCGACATCGAGGACCTGACCGAGTCCTTCCTCGGCTGGCGTGACTCGCTCGCCCCGCTGGTCGGCGCGATCCTGGACGAGGTCGCCAGGGAGTTCGGCGCGGCCACGGCCCCGGAGTTCGAGAAGGCGTCGTACCTGCAGATCAACTACTGCCTGCCCACGCCGCCTGAGCGCGACCTGCTGCAGGACAAGCACGAGGACGGCCACATGGTGACCGTGCTCCACTCGACCGCACCCGGCCTGGAGATCTTCCTCGCCGACGCGGCAACTCCGATGCAGCCTGACGCCGACGAGATCGTGATCATGCCCGGCTCGGTGCTCACCGCGCTGTCGGCGGGCAAGATCGCGCCGCTGTACCACCAGGTCCGCAACCACGGGCTGGACGATCGGCAGTCGCTGATGTACTTCGTGAACCCCGAGGTCGAGGAGCCCCTGTTCGCCTGGGTGGAGTCGACCGACGGCCGCCGCGAGGACATCCGCGAGCACGTCCAGAACGCGCCGACCATGTTCGGCCTCCCGCCCGTCGAAGCGCTGTAGCCGATCCTGCGCGGCGACGTTGCGGGTAGTGGCGCTCTGATCAGCTCGCCGGGCTCACGAGGTCAGCTCGTCCAGCTCGGCCAGGTCGTCGAGGTTGGGCTGCCACTGTCCCGCGGCGACGTTGGCGACGATCTGGGCGCGTGAGGTCGCACCGGCGATGACCGACGCGACGGCCGGCTGGGCCGCGAGCCCGCCGATCGCCACGTCGAGCAGCGTCACCGATCGAGAAGCCGCGAACGCCTCGAGCCCCTCGATCACGTCGAAGGTCGCGTCGGTCAGCACCGACTCGCGCCCCCAGGCCTGGATTCGGCTGCCGGTCGGCGGAGCCTCGCCCCGCCGGTACTTGCCGGTGAGCAGGCCACTGGCCAGCGGGAAGAACGGCAGCAGACCGATCTCGTACTGCTCCAGTGCCGGGACCAGGTCGTCCTCGATGTCGCGCTCGAGCCAGCTGTACTCGTTCTGGGCGCTGACGAACCGTTCGTAGCCACGGGCGCGGGCGGTCCACTCCGCGTCGGCCACCTGCCAGCCGGTGAAGTTGGAGTGGCCGAGGTAGCGGACCTTGCCCTCGTGCACCAGATCGTCCAGTGCCGACAGGGTTTCCTCGATCGGGGTGGCGGGATCGGGCCGGTGGATCTGGTACAGATCGATCCAGTCGGTACGCAGCCGACGCAGCGAGGCCTCGACCGCCCGCCGGACGTAACGGCGCGAACCGCGGGCGCCCCAGTCCTCGCCGTTGCCGTTCCCGCGGGCTCGGGTGTCGCTGCCGAACTTGGTCGCCAGCACTACGTCGTCGCGCCGGCCTTCGAGCAAGGTCCCCAGCCGGGCTTCGGACTGGCCGTACGAGTCGGACGTGTCGAACAGCGTGATGCCTGACTCCAGCGCCGCGTCGACCACCTCACGGCTCTGCTCGTCATCGAGCTTCATGCCCAGGTTGTTGGTCCCGAGACCGACGACCGACACGACCAGACCGGATGCGCCGAGGCGCCGAAACTCCATACCCCGACCCTACCGAGCGAACCCGGCGGGCTACAGCGCGCGGATGATGTCCTCGACCCGCTCCTTCGCGTCGCCGAAGAGCATCTGGCTGTTGTCCTTGAAGAACAAGGGGTTCTGCACGCCGGCGTACCCGGTGTTCATCGACCGCTTGAACACCACGACGTTCGACGCCTCCCACACGTGCAGGACCGGCATCCCGGCGATGGGGCTGCCGGGCTCGTCGATCGCGGCCGGGTTCACCGTGTCGTTGGCCCCGATGACCAGGACGACCGAGGTGTCGGTGAAGTCGTCGTTGATCTCATCCATCTCCAGCACGATGTCGTACGGCACCTTGGCCTCGGCCAGCAGCACGTTCATGTGACCCGGCAGCCGCCCGGCGACCGGATGGATACCGAAGCGGACGTCGACGCCGTGCTCGCGCAGCTTGCGGGTCAGCTCGGCCACCGGGTACTGCGCCTGCGCCACGGCCATGCCGTAGCCGGGCGTGATGATCACCGACGACGCGTCCTTCAGCAGGTCGGCCGTGTCCTGCACGGTGATCTCGCGGTGCTCGCCGTAGTCGTGCTCACCCGAGCCCGCGCTGCCTTCGTTGCCGAAGCCGCCCGCGATGACCGAGATGAACGAGCGGTTCATCCCGACGCACATGATGTAGGACAGGTACGCACCGGACGAGCCGACGAGCGCGCCGGTGACGATGAGCAGGTTGTTGTCGAGCAGGAAGCCGGACGCGGCCGCGGCCCAACCGGAGTAGCTGTTGAGCATGGAGATGACGACGGGCATGTCGCCGCCGCCGATCGAGGCCACGAGGTGCCAACCCAGAGCGAGCGCGACGACCGTGACGGCGACGAGCAGGCCGAGGTTCGGGTGGATCACGAACGCCACCGTCAACGCGGCGAACGCGACGAGCGCGCCGAGATTGAGCAGGTTGTGCCCTGGCAGCATCAGCGGGTTGGACTTCATCCGCGTCGACAGCTTCAGGTACGCGACGATCGAGCCGGTGAGGGTCACGGCGCCGATGAAGACGCCGATGAACAGCTCGGCGTGGTGGATTCGCAGCAGGCTGCCGGCGAACGCGCTCGGGTGCCCTCCCTTGGCCTCCACCTCGTAGTAGCCGCTCCAGCCGACCAGCACGGCGGCCAGACCCACGAAGCTGTGCAGCATCGCGATGAGCTCGGGCATGCCGGTCATCTCGACGTGCAGCGCCCTCCAGATGCCGATCACGGCGCCGATGGCCATCGCGATCAGGAGCAGGCCGACGCCCCCGGCGGCGATGCTGCGGGTGGCCAGACCGATGGTGGCCGCGAGTGCGATGACCATGCCCGATATGCCGAACACGACACCGGACTTGGCGCTCTCGTGTTTGGACAGGCCGGCCAGGCTGAGGATGAACAGCAGGGCGGCGACGATGTAGGCCGCCTGGGCGGCGGTGGCAGCGGTCACGGTTCAGCCCCTCGAGAACATGCTGAGCATGCGGCGGGTGACGGCGAAGCCACCGAAGACGTTGACGCTGGCCACCAGGATCGCGACGAACGACAGGACGGTGATCGTCGTGTCGGCGTGGCCGATCTGCAACAGCGCGCCCACCACGATTATGCCGGAGATCGCGTTCGTCACCGACAGCAACGGCGTGTGCAGCGCATGGTGCACCTTCCCGATCACGTAGTAGCCGATCACGATCGCGAGCACGAACACGGTGAAGTGCCCGATCAGCTCGTTCGGGGCGAACGCGGTGATCAGAAAGATCAGCACGGCGCCGATCCCGGCCAGCGCGTACTTGCGACCCGGTGGCGCCACCGCCTTGGGCTGCTTCACCGCGGCGACGGCCGCCGGGGCCGCGGTCGGCGCCGCCGACACCTGGACCGGAGGTGGCGGCCAGGTCTTCCCGCCGTTGCGGACGACGGTGATCGTCCGCTGCACGACGTCGTCGAAGTCAAGGACGAGCTGGCCGTCCTTCTCCGGCGTCAGCAACTTCATCAGGTTGACCAAATTCGTACCGTAGAGCTGCGAAGCCTGGGTAGGCAGGCGGCCGGCAAGATCGGTGTAGCCGATGATCGTGACCTGGTTGTCGGTGACGACGACCTCGTCGGCCTTCGACCCGGCGACGTTGCCGCCCTGCGCCGCAGCCATGTCGACGATGACGCTCCCCGGCTTCATCGCCGCGACGTCCGCAGCGGTGATCAGCTTCGGCGCCGGACGTCCGGGGATCAGCGCGGTGGTGATGATGATGTCGACCTCGGCCGCCTGCTCGGAGTAGATCTCGGCGGCCCGGCGGTCGTAGTCCTCGGACGTCGCCTTCGCGTACCCG
>JBDTGE010000163.1:0-2437 GCA_039937575.1 Jatrophihabitantaceae bacterium | reverse complement strand
CGCCCACCGCGGCCCAGATCGCCGCGGTCGAGGCCGACGTGAACGCGGCCATCGACCGGGCGTCGGCCGAGGTCCGGCTGGACGCGCCGGCCACGTTCGTCGGCGTCGCCGGCACGGTCACCACGGTCGCGGCGATCGCGCTCGGCCTGGACCGCTACGACGCCGACGCGATCCACGGGGCGGTCATCGGCACCGGGCTGATCCTCGACGTCACCGACCGGCTGCTGCGCCTGACGCGCGAGGAGCGGGCAGCCATCGCCGTCATGCACCCCGGCCGGGTCGACGTCATCGGAGCCGGCGCCCTGGTGTTGCGCACGCTTCTCGTCCGGGCCGGCGCGGCCGAGATCGTGGCCAGCGAGCACGACATCCTCGACGGGATCGCGCTGAGCTTGCTCGGGTCAGCCGGCTGACCTGATCGCGACGGACTGATCTTGATGCATCGGGACCGGACTCGATCTTGTTGCACCGGGGTGGCGCGGGCGACGCTTTCGCAACAAGATCGCGGCGGGCGGGCGATCAGGTGTTGCGGGAAGCCTGGATCGGCTCGGCGTTGGCGTGCTGCTTCGCGGCTTTGGCCAGCTTCTTCTCGGCCTTGGTCGGCGGCGGGGGCGGGGGCTCGAGGCCGGTGAGCCCGCGCCACGTCGTCTCGGCGCCCTTGCGGGTGGCCAGCTTGGCGGCGACCGCGCCCGCGGACGCGAGCGCGGCGTAGCCGATCGCGTCGGCCCAGTGCGACTCGCGCTGCTTGACACTGTGCGGCGGATCCTGCGGGCGGGCGACGACCCAGGCCCGGGCCACGAGCTTCTTGGTGAGGATGCCGACGGGGACGCCGACGACGATCGTCAGGACCTTCATGCCGATCTTGCCGACGACGTGGGCCATCGCAACTCCGTCCGTCTCGAGGTGGCCCAACCCTACCCACGCCGGTCGTGCTCCGGCGCTCGCGCGTGCCAAGCCTCGCGCGTGCCAAGCTGAGCCCATGATCGTGCAGCCGGGCTCGGGCTGGCCCGGCGATCAGGCCACTTCGCGAACGCCCGTCGCCCGCCGCCCCGACGACGTCGCCCGCCTCGCCGCGTCGGCGCGCAGCCTGGCCCAACTCGACGCCCGGGTGACGGTGTGCCGGGCCTGCCCGCGCCTGGTGGCCTGGCGCGAGCAGGTCGCGCACGATAAGCGCCGCGCGTTCGCCGACGAGCCGTACTGGGGCCGTCCGGTGGCGAGTTTCGGCGTCGAGGCGCCGCGGATCCTGGTGCTCGGCCTGGCTCCGGCGGCGCACGGCGCGAACCGCACCGGCCGGATGTTCACCGGTGACCGCAGCGGCGACTGGCTGTACGCCGCGCTGCACCGGGCCGGGCTGGCCAGTCAGCCGACCTCGGTCGCGGCCGGTGACGGGCTAGAGCTGCGCGGCGTGCGGATCGCCGCGCCGGTGCACTGCGCGCCGCCGGCGAACAAGCCGACCACCGGGGAGCGGGACACCTGCCGCGGCTGGCTCAATCGCGAGCTCGAGCTCATCTGGCCGTCCGTCCGGGCGATCGTCGTGCTCGGCGGGTTCGGCTGGGCGGCCCTGTGGCCGACGCTGCGGGCTGCCGGCATCGCGGTGCCCGGGCGGGTGCCTTCGTTCGCGCACGGCGTCGAGGCCGAGGTCGACGGGCGGATCGCGCTCGGCTGCTACCACGTCAGCCAGCAGAACACCTTTACCGGACGTCTCACCGAACCGATGCTGGACGCCGTGTTCGCTCGCGCCGCCCAGCTCGCGGGTCTGGAAGTCGGCTCAGGTGACGGCCGCATGTAGCTCGCACATCGCTGCTTCCAATCGATCGACGGCAGCGGCGATCACCGCGCCTTGTGCCGCCGCCAGTTCCGTCCGGATCATGTTTCGGGCCAGGACGGTTGGCTTCATACCGATGGCAGCGGCCCGGGCCTCGAGTTCGGCCACCTCGGCCGGATCGAGGCGTATGGAGTAGACGATCGACGCACCCGTCTTCCGGCGTGCGCTTCGCGGCGCCAATCTCCGGGCCGCGTCGCGCGCCTCCAGGAGCGCCAGGTCACGGTTGACAGCGGCGATGAGGGCCTCGCGGGAGTCAGTCACCGGGCTGACGCTAGGCCGCAGCAACGACAGTTTCGTGCCGGTGGTCGACGACGGGACGGTTCGTCTGCGAAGTGTCCTACGGTTGTCAGACGCTGTCCGTCCCGCGGCAGCACAGTACGTCTGCGAAGTGTCCTACCGTTGTCAGACGCTGCCCGTCATACAACCGTAGGACAGTCTCGGAAGGTGGCATCGGTCCAGACGGCGCTCTCTCGGGAGGATACCGGCGGCTAGGGTCCGAGGGCCGTGCCGGTCGTCGCCGGTCTAGATCGTCCGTGACCGCCGTCGCCCGGGCGGGTTCCGGGGTGGGCGCGGGGCGGCCGGTTCAGTAGCGTCGACGCCATGACCGGTGGACCA
>JBDTGE010000162.1:0-9670 GCA_039937575.1 Jatrophihabitantaceae bacterium | reverse complement strand
CACCCGAATGGTGTCGCCGATCCCCTGGGACAGCAGCGCACCAAAGGCGACGGCGGACTTGATCGTGCCTTGGAAGGCCGGCCCGGCTTCGGTCACCCCGAGGTGCAGCGGGTAGTCGCAGGCCTCACTGAGCAGCTGGTAGGCGCGCACCATGATCACCGGGTCGTTGTGCTTGACGCTGATCTTGAAGTCACGGAAGCCGTGCTCCTCGAACAGACTCGCCTCCCACAGCGCCGACTCCACCAGCGCCTCCGGGGTCGCCTTGCCGTGTTTGGCCAGCAGCCGCTTGTCGAGCGAGCCGGCGTTCACCCCGATGCGCAGCGAGACACCGGCGGCGGCGGCGGCGCGGGCGATCTCGCCGACCTTGTCGTCGAAGGCCTTGATGTTGCCGGGGTTCACCCGGACGGCGGCACAGCCGGCGTCGATCGCGGCGAACACGTACTTGGGCTGGAAGTGGATGTCGGCGATGACCGGGATCTGCGACTTCTTCGCGATCGCCGGCAACGCGTCGGCGTCGTCCTGCGACGGGACGGCGACGCGGACGATGTCGCAGCCGGTCGCGGTGAGTTCGGCGATCTGCTGCAGCGTGGCGTTGACGTCCGACGTGAGCGTCGTGGTCATCGACTGCACCGAGATCTGCGAATCACCGCCGACGGCGACTGAACCGACGTTGATCCGCCGGGACGGGCGACGCGGCGCGAGAACGGGCGGTGGGCCGGCGGGCATTCCGAGAGAGACAGTCACGATTTCATTATCCGCCGAAAAGTTGAACCGGCTTGACGATGTCGGCGTAGAACGTCAACAGGGTGAGCAAAATCAACACGGACGCGACCATGTACATGACCGGAAGCATCTGCGCCGTGTCGACGTAGATCGGGTTCCGGGCGACCGCAACTCCGCCGTCGGTGTCCAGCACCGGTGCCTTCTTGCGAACCCGGAGCCGGGCCCAGCCGCGCCGCGTCCCCTCGACGATCGCGCCGGCGACGTGACCGCCGTCCAGGGGCAGCAAGGGCAGGAGGTTGAAGAAGAAGAGCAGCAGGTTGACGCTGGCCAGCAGCGAGAGCAGCGCGTAGACCTTGTCCTTGCCGGTCAGCTGGTTCGTCTCGGCGTACTGGCCGCCGATCCGGCCGATGCCGATGACGCCGATCGCGCCGTTGATGTCGCGCGGCTTGCCCTCGAAGACCGTGTCCCACAGGCTGCCGATCTTCTGCGGGTACTGGCCGAGCGCGGACAGCCCCTTGCCGATCTGCGAGCCGATCTGGCCGGGGACGGCGGTCAGCGCGACGTCCTGGTAGAAGTGGTGCTCGGCGGGCGAGACTCCGAGGAACCCCGCCTCCTTGGTCTTCGTCCCGGTGGTGTTGGCGTACTTGAGGTTCTCGACCGGCGTGACCGGAACCGTCAGGGTCCGGCCGTCGCGCACCACGACCAGGGTCAGCGTCTTCTTCGCCGACGGCTCGATGATGTCCACCAGCTGATTCCAGCTGGTGATCGCCTTCCCGTCGACCGAGACGATCTTGTCCCCCGGCTTGAGTCCGGCGATGGCAGCCGGCGTGTTCGTCTGCGTGCAGGCCGTCACGTCCGCCTTGGTGGCGTTCGCCGGGAGCAGGCACTTGCTGACCGTGCTGAGCGTGGTCGTCTCGGTCGTCTGCGGCAGCCCGAGACCGACGAGCAGGACGACGGTCAGGATCAGGTAGATGAACAAGTTCATGCACGGCCCACCGAGCATGACGATCATCTTCTTGCCCGGGGTGAGCCGGTAGAACTCGCGGTCCTGATCGGCCGGCAGCACCTCGGCCCGGCTGACCTGGCGGAAGTCCTCGACGGCGCTGGCCATCCGGCGGGGCCAGCGGGACACCTTGCCATCGGTGCGAGGCGGCACCATTCCGATCATCCGGATGTAGCCGCCGAGCGGGATCGCCTTGAGGCCGTACTCGGTGTCGCCCTTCTTGCGGGACCACATCGTCGGGCCGAAGCCGACCATGTACTGGGTGACCTTCACGCCGAACTTCTTCGCCGGCACCATGTGGCCGACCTCGTGCAGCGCGATCGACAGCAGCAGGCCGAGGGCGAACACGATCACGCCCAGCGCGTACAGCACCTGTCGGTTCTCCTGTCAGTCCGTGTCCGGCGTGCGTCAGTGACGAACAGCCAGGACCCGCGCTCGTTCCCGCGCCCAGGTCTCGGCCCGTTCGACGTCCTCGACGGTACCTGGGGTCCCGGCGCCGGCCGGGACATTCCTCAGCCACTCGTCGAGTACATCGGCGATCGTGTCCACGATCTGAAGAAATTCGATCGTCCCGCCGTGGAAGGCGGCGACCAGCTCCTCGTTCGCGGCGTTGTAGACCGCCGGCGCGCAGCCCCCGGCGACGCCGGCGCGCCGGGCCAGCTCGACGGCCGGAAACGCCTCGCTGTCCAGGGGTTCGAACGTCCACTGCTGGCTCGCGGTCCAGTCCAGCGGGGCCGCCGCATCGGGCACGCGATCGGGCCAGCCCATCGCCAGCGAGATCGTCAACCGCATATCCGGCGGCGAGGCCTGGGCCAGCGTCGAACCGTCGGTGAACTCGACCATCGAGTGGACGATCGACTGCGGGTGGACGACGACGGCGATCCGCTCGTACGGGACGTCGAACAGCAGGCGGGCCTCGATCAGCTCCAGGCCCTTGTTGACCAGCGTCGCCGAGTTGGTGGTGATCAGCTTGCCCATGTCCCACGTCGGATGGGCCAGCGCCTGGGCGGGCGTGACCGCGGCCATCTCGGTCCGGGACCGGCCGCGGAACGGTCCGCCGCTGGCGGTCAGCACGAGTCGCCGCACCTCGCCGGCCGACCCGCCCCGCAGGCATTGGGCGATGGCCGAGTGCTCGGAGTCGACCGGGACGATCTGGCCGGGTGCGGCGCGGCGGGTGACCAGCGGTCCGCCGGCGATCAGCGACTCCTTGTTGGCCAGCGCGACGAACCGGCCCGCGTCCAGCGCGGCGAGGGTGGCCCGCAGACCCTGGGCGCCGGCCACGGCGTTGAGCACGACGTCGGCGGTCCGGGCCGCCAGCTCGGTCGCCGCGCCCGGGCCCGAGACGACCTCGACGCCACCGGCCCCCGCCTCGGCCAGCCGCGAGCGCAGCTCCTCGACTGCGTCCGAACGACCCACGCCGACGACCTCGACCTGCAGCTCGGCGGCCTGCGCGGCCAGCCGGGCCAGATCGCCGCCGCCGGCGGCGATCGCCGTCACCCTGAACCGGTCCGGCGCGTGCCGGGCCACGTCGATGGCCTGGGTGCCGATCGACCCGGTCGATCCGAGCACCGTCACTGATCGTTGGCTCACCGGCTCAGTCTCCCCGATCGGTGCGGGTCACAGCCGGGAACCTCGACCGGCGGGCCGCGAGTACGACGACGAGCGGCCAGAGCGCCTGAGCGCCGGCCAGGGCACGCTCGCTGGCCCCGACGAACGAGCTGGCGGCGGTCGAGACGCCGAAGATCAGCAGTAGGGCCAGCAGCACGCCGGTCGCGACCTGACCGGTCCGGCCGGCGAGCGGTCCGTCGCTGTCGGCGCTGGTGGCCGCCACCGCCCACACGCTGAGCAGGACGAAGGCGGTCAGCGCGGCCACGACGTGGACGTGTGAGGAGCCGTGCGCCGGCTGCGGCGCGGCTGCGACGACGAGCGTGCCCACGCCGCCGACGGCCAGCAGCACCCGCCCGAGCGGACGGGCGGCCCGCAGGCCGGCGGCCGTGCTGACGTGACACGCCCCGAGGATCAGCAGCCCGAGCGTCATGATCCACCGGTCCGTCGCCCCCCGCGCCGCGAGTGCACTGATCGTGTCCTGCGCGACGCTGTAACCGCGCGGCTGGCGGCTCGCGGCGAGCGTCCAGCCGCCGATCAGCACGATCGGAGCCGACGTCGCAGAGACCAGAGCCCACCAGGTGGCTCCTCGGCGGCTCACCCGCTCAGCGTCCCACGCCACTCGCTCGCGCACAGATCGTCGGGGGCGGGCACGACTCAGCGCTGCTGCAAGGTCGCGGGCGTGAGCTCGGCCAATGACGTGTGACCGGACAGGGCGAGAGCCAGGTCGGTATCGGCCAGCAGGCTGCGCAGCACGTGCCGGACGCCGTCCGTCCCGCCCAGCGCCAGGCCGTACACCCACGGGCGGGCGACGAGCACCGCCCTGGCACCGAGCGCGATCGCCTTGAGGACGTCGGCCCCGGTCCGGATGCCGGAGTCGAACAGCACCTCGACCTGATCGCCCACCGCGGCGGCGATGCCCGGCAGCGCGTCGAGCGAGGCGATGGCGCCGTCGACCTGCCGTCCGCCGTGGTTGGACACCACTATGCCCTGCACTCCGGTGTCGACGGCTCGCTTCGCGTCATCGACGTGCTGGATCCCCTTGAGGACGACCGGTCCGTCCCAGTGCTCGCGCAGGAACGCGACCTGGTCCCAGGTGTGGTCGGTGCCGGTGAACATCGGCAGCCAGCGCCTGAGCGCCGCCGGCAGGTCCTCGGCCGGCGACTGGGCCAGCGGCGCGAGGAACGCCTCGTCGGTGAAGTAGTTGGCCAGGCCCTCTCCGGTGAGGAACGGCAGGTAGGCGTTGTCCAGGTCGTTCGGTCGCCAACCCAACAGCCAGGTGTCCAGCGTGACGACGAGGGTGGTGAACCCGGCCGCCTTCGCCCGCGCCAGCAGGCTCAGGCAGACCTGCTCGTCGTTCGGCCAGTACAGCTGGAACCAGCGCACGCCGTGGCCGTTGGCCGCGGCCACGTCCTCCAGCGGGAACGAGGAGACGGTGGACAGCGCCATCGCCAGGCCCAGCTCGGCTGCGACGGCCGCGACCGCCTTCTCGGCCTCGGGATGGACGATCGACTGCACGCCGACCGGGCCGGTGATGATCGGGGCGCGCAGCGTCGCGCCGAGAACCGTCGTGGTCAGATCCCGATGCGTCGCGCCGGTGAGCATGCGCGGGACGATCCGCCAGCGGTCGAACGCCTCACGGTTGGCCCGGTTCGTCGCACCCGAACCGGCGGCGCCGGCGACGTACCAGAACGGCCCGGGCTCGAGCCGCTCGCGCGCCGCGTCCTCCAGAGCCGTGGCGTCGGTGGTGAAGGCGGGCCGGGCACCGCCCATCCCCTGCAGGTAGATCTCGTGGGCGTAGGACGAGAGCGGTGCGGTCATAGGTGCAGTCTGCCGATCACGAGGCCGCGGTCCAACGCTGGGTGCGTCAGAGGACGCGTGCGAGGTCCTCGAGCACGGCGGCCAGTGACGAGGGCCCGATCGCCTCCTCCGGCGTCAGCTGCCCGAGCGCGCGACCGCTGACCATCGTCCACACCTCGGCCATGGCGTCGAACAGCTCCGGTCGCGCGCCGGCGGCACCCTGCGTCGCGCTGATCTCACGCATCTCGCCGACGTACCGCCAGGCCTTGCTCGCCGCGACGGACAGCTCGCGCGGCAGCCGCGCCATGTCGTCCGGGAAGTCCCGGGCCAGGTCGTCGACCACCAGGTCCTCGACGCCGTGCGCGTGGGCGGTCAGCAACGCCTGGGTGAGCAGCGCGCTGAATCCTTTGAAGACCGAAGCGGTGCACATCTTGACCGCGGACGCGGTACCGATCCGGACCCCGACCACGCGCACGGCGAGCCCGTCCGCGACCAGCGCCAACTCCTGCGCCCGCGAGCCGGACAGGTACAGGCGGGTCGTCCCACCCGGCCTGGGCGGGCCGCCGCTGATCGATCCGTCGACCAGATCGAGACCGGCATCGGCCAGCCGGGTCGCGATGGCCTGGACGCTCTGCGGCGACACCGCGTTCAGGTCGGCCACGAGGGGACGGCTGCCGGTTCGCCGGGCCGCGGCGGCGATGGACGCTGCGATCTGACCCGCCTGATCGGGCGGGCCGATGCTCACGACCAGATCGGCGGCCTGGACGACCTCGTCCAGGCCGGCCAGCAGTCGCAGGCCGGCGTCGGCGGCCAGTCCGGCGGTCCGAGGGCTTCGGCCGGCCACGGTCGTGACGACGTCGACTCCGCCGGCCCGCCAGGCTCGGGCCAGCCCGCTGCCCATCGCGCCCGCGCTGACGACGCCGATGCAGATCGCTGATTCGCTCACGCCCGCCATCGTGCTCCCGTCGGGGCGTCGGGTGAACCGAACCCGCCGTGGTCGTCGCCCGCCGCGGCCAGTCCCGGCGGTCGGGCGAGCAGTGCTCAGCGTCGGCCGGGGAGCGGCTGCGGCCCCGGTTCCACTACCGTCGCCGATGTGCCGATCGATCTGAACGCCGACCTCGGCGAGGGCTTCGGAGCCTGGCGCCTCGGCGACGACGACGCCCTGCTGGCGGTGATCACCAGCGCGAACGTCGCCTGCGGGTTCCACGCCGGTGACCCGGTCACCATGCGCCGTGTGTGCGTGGACGCGGCCGCGCAGGGGGTGGCGATCGGGGCCCAGGTCGGCTACCGCGATCTGGCCGGTTTCGGGCGGCGGCGGATCGACATCGCGCCGGGCGATCTGGCCGCGGACGTCATCTATCAACTCGGTGCGCTCGACGGCTTCGCCCGCGCCGCCGGCTCCCGGGTTCGCTACGTCAGGCCGCACGGTGCGCTCTACAACACCGCGGCCGACGACCCCGTCCAGGCCGGCGCGATCGTCGCGGGCGTCGTGGCGGTCGACGACACCCTGCCGGTGCTCGGGCTGCCGGACTCCGCGCTCGCCGCCGCCGCTTCACGGGCCGGACTCCCTTTCGTGGCCGAGGCGTTCGCCGATCGCGCCTACACCGCGGGCGGCCGGCTGCTGCCCCGCGACCAGCCCGGCGCGGTGCTCACGGACGTGGACGTGGTGGCCGCCCGCGCCGTCGAGTTCGCCCGCGAGCACACCGTCACCGCCGTCGACGGGACGGTGGTCGCGGTGGTCCCCGCGTCGCTGTGCGTGCACGGCGATACGCCCGGCGCGGTCGAGATCGCGCGCGCGGTCCGGGCCGCGCTCGCCGTCGCCGACGTGGGCGTCGCGCCGTTCGCGCCGTGATCGTCCGTCCGTACGGCGACACCGCGCTACTGGTCGAGGTCGACGAGCCGGCCGCGCTCGCGGGCCTGCGCTCAGCGTTGACCGGCCGGGTCGGCGTCGAGGAGATCGTCCCGGCCGCGCGCACCCTGCTGGTGCGCTTCGACGCTCGCAAGACGACGGCCGACGTCCTGACCCAGGCGTTGGCCGGAGCCCGGTCGCGCCCGGAACGGCCACCATCGGGCCGGCCGGTCGAGCTGAAAGTTCGCTACGACGGCGCCGACCTGGACGACGTCGCGGCCGCCGTGGGCTGCAGTGTCCCCGCGCTGATCGACCGGCACGCGGCGGGTCAGTACACGGTGGCGTTCTGCGGCTTCGCGCCGGGCTTCGCCTACCTGACCGGGCTCGACCCGGCACTGCACGTCGCCCGGCTGCCGTCGCCGCGTGCGCGGGTCCCGGCCGGGTCAGTGGCGATCGCCGATGAGTACACCGGCGTCTATCCACGGTCCTCGCCCGGCGGCTGGCGGCTGCTCGGACACACCGACGCGCCGCTGTGGGACCTGGACCGGACGCCGCCGGCCCTGCTCTCGCCGGGCACCAGTGTGCGGTTCTACGCGCGGTGATCGAGATCCTGTCGCCCGGCCCGCTCGCGACGGTCCAGGACCTCGGGCGCCCGGGCTACGCCGACGTCGGGGTGGCCCGCAGTGGCGCGTTCGACCGGGCCGCGTTGCGGGCGGCCAACCGGCTGGTCGGCAACGACCCGGGCGCGGCGGCGATCGAGGTGACGCTCGGCGCTCTGGTCCTGATCACGCACGGCGCGGCGACGATCGCGCTCACGGGCGCCGCCTGCCCGGGCCTGGACCCGGGGGTAGCCCTGAGCCTGCCGGCCGGTTCGGTGGTGCGGTTGGGCGTGCCCACATTCGGCCTGCGCAGTTACCTGGCCGTGCGGGGCGCAATCGCGGTGGCGCCGGCGCTCGGCTCGCGCAGCACCGACACGCTCAGCGGGATCGGACCGCAGCCGCTGCGCGCCGGTGATCGGCTGACCGTCGGCGCTCAGCCGTCGGGCGCGGTCAGCGGCCTCGCGTTCTCGGCCCGGCGGTCCCCGCCGGTCTTGCGCGTCGTTCTCGGCCCGCGGACCGACTGGTTCTCGACCGACGCCGCCGACGTCCTGGTCCAAGCGGAGTGGACCGTGCGCGCCGACTCGAACCGCATCGGGGTACGCCTGGACGGGCCGGTGCTGGAACGGGTACGCACCGACGAGTTGGCCAGCGAGCCGACCCTTCCCGGCGCACTGCAGGTGCCACCGGACGGCCGCCCGATCCTGCTCGGGCCGGACGCCCCGGTGACCGGTGGCTACCCGGTGATCGCCGTCGTGCGTGACGCCGACCTCGACGCGGCGGCGCAGGTCCGCCCGGGCGATCGGGTCCGCTTCCTCAGTTGATGAACGGGTTGGCGATGTACCAGACGACCGCCGCGACGATCGCGGCCGCGGGCATCGTCAGCACCCAAGCGAACACGATGTTCCCGGCGACCCCCCAGCGCACCGCCGAGAACCGCCGGGTGGCCCCGACCCCCATGACCGACGAGGTGATGACGTGGGTGGTCGAGACGGGGAGCCCGTAGGCCGAGGTGCCGAGCATGACGCCACTGGCCACGGCCTGGGCCGCGAATCCGCTGGCCGGGGTGAGGGAGAAGATCCGGCGGCCCATCGTGCGCATGATTCGCCAGCCACCGGAGTACGTGCCAAGCGAGATCGCGGCCGCCGACGCAAGGATGACCCACAGCGGGACGCCCTGCTTGGAGCTGAGGTGCCCGGAGACGACGAGGGTCAAGGTGATGACACCCATCGTCTTCTGGGCGTCCTGGGTGCCGTGGCCGAAGGACATGGTCGCGGCCGAGGCGATCTGGGCCCAGCGGAAACCTCGGTTGGCGCGAACCGCGTTGGCCCGGCGGAAGACCCACATCAACGCGACCATGAAGAAGTAGCTCAGGACGAAACCGACGATCGGCGAGAGCACCATCGGGATGACGACCTTGTCGACCACGCCGGACCACTTGACGGTCTCGGCCGCCGCCACCGCCGCGCCGACCAGCCCGCCGATGAGCGCGTGCGAGGACGAGGACGGCAGCCCGAGGTACCAGGTGCCCAGGTTCCACGCGATCGCGCCGAGCAGCGCGGCCAGCACGACGGTCAGGCCGTGCGTGCCGTTACTGGGCTGGTCAATGATCCCGCCGCCGACGGTGGCCGCGACCTTGGTCGAGATGAGCGCGCCGACGACGTTGAACACGGCGGCCATGGCCAGTGCGACCCGCGGCGTCAGGGCCTTGGTCGAGATGGACGTGGCGATCGCGTTCGCCGAGTCGTGGAAGCCGTTCGTGTAGTCGAACCCGAGCGCGACGACGACGATGACCACCACAAGGGCGGTTGGGTCCACCGGTCAGGACTCCTTGACCGCGATGGTCTCGACGGCGTGGGCGACGTGTTCGAGCGCGTCGGCGGCGTCCTCGAGACCGTCGGCGACCTCCCGCAGCTTGACCATGGTGAGCGCGTCGTAGTCGCCGCTGAACAGCCGAGACAGCAGCTTGCGGTGCACCCGGTCCGCCTCGTTCTCCAGGCGGTTGACCTCGATCCAGTACGGTTCCAGGTCCCGCAGGGTGCGCAGTCGCGACATCGCATCGGCGGTCTCTGCGGCCGACCTCACCAATAGGTT
>JBDTGE010000161.1:0-6687 GCA_039937575.1 Jatrophihabitantaceae bacterium | reverse complement strand
CGTCCCCGGTAAGCGCCAGGCTGTGCTGATCGCGATCAGCGCCGCCGGCTGCCTGATCGAGATTCCCGGGCTCACCGCAGGCACCAGCCTGGCCGTCCTACCCATCGCCTGGGCGTTGGTCACCGTCCCGCTGGCCGTTCGAGCGTGGACGTCGCGGGGCTCGCAACGCCTCCACGCCCGGCAGCGGTCCACGAGAGCCACCGCGAGACCGCGCGCTATAGCATCGGTGCTTCGGGCCGCCGACTAGATCGCGCGCAGCTGTGGCCGTGCGGAGTTCGCCCGTCCGCCGACTCGGCGTCGGCCGGGTGTCAGGTCCGTCATGAGCGCTCGTAACAGCTGGTGGCGATCTAACAGTGGTTATGATTGACGACAAACACCCAACCGTTGCCTCGGCGACGTTGCCCGCACTGGAAGCGAGTCGCCCATGACCAGCGGTGCCCTGTTCCTCGCCGTCTTCCTCGCCTGCGTCGTCGAGGCCGTCGAGGCGACCACGATCGTGCTCGCGGCCGGTACGACCCGCGACTGGCGCTCGGCCTTGTACGGCGTGGGAGCAGGACTCGCCGTCCTCGCCGCGCTGATCGCCGCGCTCGGTCCCGCCCTGTCGAGCATCCCGCTCGGCGGGCTGCGCCTGGTCGTCGGCGGGCTGTTGCTGATCTTCGGCCTCCAGTGGCTGCGCAAGGCCATCCTGCGTGCGAGCGGCTACAAGGCCCTGCACGACGAGGACCAGATCTTCCACACCCAGGTGAGCGCGGCGCAGAACGCCCCGAATCAGCGCCGGGGCGCGATCGGTGACTGGTACGCCTTCACCCTGTCGTTCAAGGGAGTGGTGCTCGAGGGCCTCGAAGTCGCCTTCATCGCACTCACCTTCGGCAGCAACCAGCACGACATCCCGCTGGCCGCGACCGCCGCGGTCGCGGCCGTGCTCGTCGTAGTCGTCGCCGGAGTCGCCGTACGCGCGCCGCTGGCGCGGGTGCCGGAGAACACGATGAAGTTCGTCGTCGGCATCATGCTGACGGCGTTCGGCACCTTCTGGGGCGCCGAGGGCGTCGGCGCTCACTGGCCCGGCACGGACGGTGCACTGCTGATTCTGGTGCCCGTCATCGCGCTGTTCGCGCTGACCCTGGTTGCGGTCCTGCGCCGCCAACTCCTCCGATCGGCTGCGCCCAGCACGCGCGTCCGCGCCACCGTGGAGGCCTCATGAGCACCATCGTCGGACGCCTGCGGGCCTTCGGGGCCTTCTGGTACGACTTCGTCGTCGGGGACGATTGGCGGGTGGCCATCGGAGTGGTCGCTGCGCTCGCCCTCACCTATGGCATAAGCCGCTCCCACGTCGCGACGTGGTGGATCGTGCCGGCCGCGGTGCTCGTGCTGCTGCCCGTGAGCCTGTGGCGGGTCGCGCGCCGAACCCGCTGAACCACCGGCGCACCCGTCGCAACACATTCGCGTCCGCCGATCAGTGCACGTCGGGCTCCTCGGCGTACACGCGCGCCGCATAGGACTCCAAGGCCTGCGAACACCTCGTCAGCGCCTCGTCGGCCATCCGGCCCTGAGGGGCCCCGAACGCGTCGCGCTCGCGCACCTTGGCCAGCCAGTTGACCAACTTGACGTGGTCGACCTCGTTCTCCTCCAGCTCGGCGAAGCTGAAGTGCTCGGCCGCGAACTCCTTCTCGATGCCCGCGAGAAAGTCCTGGCACCGATCCACGATCTCCTCGTACTCGTCATCACGCGCGGCCTGGAACGCGGCCAGTACCTCCGACTCGCCGACGAGTACCTCCGACGCCATCAGCACCGCCGTACCCGACATGGCCACGATCTCGTGACGCAGCTTGCGTAACGCCCGCTCAGCCGAGGTGCTCGCCGGTAGCGCCGCGGCGGAGTTCTGCAGATAGATCGCGCCCAAACCCTTGAGCCGGCGCCAGACCGTCGCGCGCAATCGCGTCGGTTCGGACGGAATGCGGTAGGTCAACACCAACCAGCCGTGCGCCTCAGTCGGGTTCTCGCTCACGTCGACCATTCTTCCGCATCGGTGTGTGTCGCTCAGTGGCAGGAGCCCGAGCCGGAGTCGCTGTATTGCCAGGCGGTCGAGGTGAAGCCGGGTCCCGGCAGGGTGGGCGCATAGTTCCAGGCGTCGGCCGCGCCGCCCTCGGCCGAGCCTGCGCCCGGCGCCTACGCCGACGTGGTGGCCGTCGACCCGGTCGACGCGCTGAAGGTCGGCTGGTGCCAGTAGGCCAGCGTGCAGGGTGCCTGGTTGTCGTGCAGGTCGGCGGCGAGCCACTGGGTCTCCTGGGCCAGGATCCCGCTACCGGTCGTCGAGCAGTCGTGGGTGAACGGGGTCGAGTTGCACTCGATGTTGAGCGAGATGATGTGCCACCTGCCGATGTTGTAGGAGTACCAACCCTGATTGCCGCTCGTGTCATCACCAGCTTGGCCTGCGTGTAGGGCGTGCCTGACTGGTCGTGCCGTCGAAGTAGTCGAAGTAGCCGGTGCCGTTCTGGGCGGCCTCGTTGTCGCCCTTCTTGGTGTACGAGTAGTACTCGTGGTTACCGGGCGCGGGGCGCTCGAGCAGCTTCAGAAGGAGTTCTCGAAGTCGCTGAGCTTGCCGACCTGGTACTGCTCGTCGCCGAGCAGTGCCACGGCGGTGGGGTGCATGGCCTGGGCCTGGGGGCAATCCGATCGGCCTGCGCGGCCAGTAGCCCTCAGCGGATCGGTGCCGCCCGTGCCCGGTTCGCATGGGCCGGATCGGCCAGGCGGATACGACAACGTCCATGTGAGGGTGCAGCTCGGGAGCGCCGGGTCGATCGTCTGGGAGAACAATGGGGTCATGACGGCCGGACAATCAGCAGCGAAGTACGGGGACCGCCATGCGGGAGTGTACGACCGGATCTACGGTGCCCGGTTCGCACCGGACGCCGCGGTGGCCGCGCTCGCCCGGGCCGCCGGCGTGGGGCGGGTGTTGGAGCTTGGGGTGGGAACCGGACGGCTGGCGATCCCGCTGGCCAGGCTCGGCATACCCGTCGACGGTATCGAGGCCAGCCCGGCGATGATCGACAAGCTTCGCCGCGAGCCCGGCGGCGACCGGGTCGCCGTGTTCGAGGTGGACCTCGACGGCTTCCAGCTGCCCAGACGCGACTACTCCGTGGCGGTATGTGCGGTCAGCACCTTGTTCATGCTGCCGTCCGCGGCGGCGCAGGCCAGGTGCCTGGTCTCGGCGGCGCGACACCTGCGGTCCGGCGGCCGGTTGTTCGTGGAGGCGTTCCGGCCCGACCCGTCTCGCTTCGACGCCGACGGGTCACGCACCGAGCAGCGGCCCACCATCGACGCGGTCACGCACGTGGTGCGCAGCGTGCACGACGCGACCGCGCAGGCCATCCACATCACTCACGAGCTCTGCACGGATGACGAGCAGCAGTCCTATGAGGTCACCTTGACCTACGCCAGCGACACTCAGTTGGACGCCATGGCCACCCGGGCGGGGCTGCGACTTGTCGACCGATGGCACGACTGGAGCGGGGCACCGGCAACCGAGGCCAGCACCGATCCGGTCAGCGTCTACCAGCGCTGACGGGTGCTCAGCCTTGTTCTGGGCGGGTCTGAGGCGCGCTCGGTGGAAGAATCGGACCGCGTTCGTCATTGTGTCCTCATGACTTCACTCGCCGACCGGACGATCGCTGCGCTGCGCGCGGAGCACGAGGCCACGGTCACGCTGGTGCGTGACCTGACCGATGAACAGCTCGTCGAAGCTTCCGGCGCCGCGGAGTGGACCGTCGCCGCTGTCCTGTCCCATCTCGGCAGCGCCGCCGTGATCACTCTCGCTGGTGTGCAGTCGGCGCTCGGTGCGGGGCCGCCGCCGGAGGCCGGCTTCAACGAGTCGGTCTGGGATCTCTGGAACGCGATGACCCCGGCCGCGCAGCGAGCCGGTTACCTCGAGCACGACGCGAAACTGGTTGCCGCCTTCCAGGCGCTCGACGATCAGCAGCGCGAGTCGCTCGAGCTGCAGGTCGGCTTCCTGCCCGCCCCGCTCTCCGTCGCCGCGTTCGCCGGCATGCGCCTGCACGAATCGGCGCAGCACTCGTGGGACGTCCGCGTACCGGGCGAGCCGGCTGCTGTTCTCTTGCCCGGGTCGGCGAGCGTTCTGGCCGAACTGTTCTCAGGCGAGCTCGCGTTCCTGCTCGGCTTCTTCGGGAAGGCTGACCTGATCGCCGGCCCGGTGCGACTGGAGATCGTCGGATCGGGGTACGGGCTGTCGATCGCCGACTCGGTGGCGCTCGGGTCGAACCTCGATCACCCGACGGCCTCGTTCCGCGGGCCCCTCGAGGCAGCTCTGCGCCTCATCGCCGGACGGCTGGGCCCGACCCACACGCCGGGGGACCTCACGGTCACGGGCAACGTCACGCTCGAAGACCTGCGGACCGCCTTTCCTGGCTTATGACCCGCACTGTTCGGCCAACGCGCGACGGGCCCGGCGCGCATCCGTCGCGGCCGAGATCGGCTCGGCTCAACTCGAGCTGACGGTGGTGGTCCGCCGCTCGGCCACCGGCTGCTGCGTGTTGCGTCGCACGTTGAAGAACGCGACCAGGGCGACGGCGATGTACGTCACGTAGGTCAGGACCTGCAGCAGGGTGGGTGCGTCGGCGTAGCCGAGGAAGCTGTGCGCGATGTCGCCCCAGGTGCCGTTCTCGCTGAGAACCCCGTGGGTGTGCCAGAGGACTTGCTCGCCGATGGGCAGCCAGCCGAGTTGCTGCAGGTTCTCCACCGCGTCGACCAGGAGCCCGGCGGCAAAGACCATCAGCAGCGCGCCCACGACCGAGAAGAAGCGTCCCAGATTGAGACGGTGGCCGAGGCGATAGATCACGAAGGCGATCGAGAGAGCGACCAGCAGCCCGATGATCGCTCCGAGCACGGCGTTGTGCTGGTCGGCCGAGAACGAGATCGCCAGCGTGAACACGACCGTCTCCAGGCCCTCGCGGCCCACGGCCTGGAACGCGAGCAGCGCGAGCCCGGTGCGAGCGCCGCTGGTCATGGCCTGCTCCGCGCGTGCGCGCAGGTCGCCGGACAGGCCGCGCGCGTGGTTCGCATCCAGAAGGTCATGTAGGTCAGGACTGCGGCGGCGAGCAGGTAGGTGCCCGTCTCGAAAATAGTCTGGGCCCGCGACCCGTCATAGCTCTTGATCGTCTCGTAGGCGATCACCCCACCGGCCCCGGCGAGTAGCAGCGCAGCTCCGACGCCGATGTAGACATCGCGGAAATATTTGCGGTTTCCAGATCGGTTCAGGTAGGCGAGCAGGATCGCGACGATCATGGACGCTTCGACGCCCTCGCGCAGGAAGATGACCAGTGTCGCGACCACGAACCCCTCCCGTTATTAGGTAAGGTAAACCTAATGGACTCCCGTCGTGGACGCAATTCAGGTCAGTTGTCGCAGGCGCGCGTATCGTCCATCGCCAGACAACGGAGCAGGTCCTGAAGCTGGTGCATAAGATGGCTGGTCTCGTTGACGCCGAACGCGTCGACTATCAGATTCTGGTGTTCGACGGCCTGGGCGTCCAGGCGCCGCAGCAGCGCTCGACCGCGGGTGGCTGCGTACACGGCGATGCGGCGGCGGTCGCCGGTGCTCTGCCGCCGGTAGACCAACGCCTCCGAGACCATCCGGTCGAGTGTCTTGGTCAAAGTCGGATGGTTCATCAGCACGGCCTTGGCCAGCTCGCCGACCGAATGCCCGTGCCCGTCGGCCAGGGCCTGCAGGATCCGCCAGTACTCGACCGGGACGCCTTCGTCTCGGAACTGCGCCGCGAGCTGCCGGTTCACCTGCCGCTCGGCCTCACTCAGCAGATAGACGAGGTAGCTCTGCAGCGTCTGGCCGGCCACTGGTCGCCTCCTCATCCAACCGAAGGATCGCCTCGATTGTGCACCACCGCCGACGGCGGCCGGCGAACTGATGTGGCGGTCGCACTGGTGGCACCGTTGTCCGGGCCGCTCGGGCTCGCCGGCCCGTCCAGCCTCAACTGCGCGCTGCTCGCCGTCGAGGAGTTGAACACGGCCGGCGGGATCCACGGTCGGCCGATCGAGCTGGTGCTGGTGGACGGCGGCCAAGAACCGGGCGCCGTCGCCGACTCCGTGCGCGAGCTGATCGCCGCGGGCCGGATCGATGCGGTCGTCGGCATGCACACCTCTACGGTGCGCACCGCCGTCGTCGACGTCGTCGCCGGTCACGTGCCCTACGTGTACACGCCACCGTATGAGGGCGGCGAACGGTCACCGGGTGTCTTCCTGTGCGGGGAGACCCCGATCGGGCAGGTGTGGCCGGCGATCAGCTGGTTGGTACAGCATCGCCGCGCGCACCGTTGGGCACTCGTCGGGAACGACTACATCTGGCCTCGGCAGGTGCACCGGGCCGCGCGCTCGTTCCTGTCCGACGTCGGCGCCAGCGTGGTCGACGAGTGCTACCTCCCGTTCGGCGTAGACGACTTCGGCGGCTGCCTCTCGCGCCTGGCCGACGGCGCTCCGGATGCGCTGCTGCTCAGCCTGGTCGGCGAGGATCTGGCCCGCTTTCACCAGCAGTTCGCCGCGTCACGGTTCGCCGATCGAGTGGTCCGGCTCTCGGCGTCGCTGGAGGAGAACATCTTGCTGGCGATGGGCGGCGACAGCAGCGGCAACCTGTTCGCGAGCATGGGTTACTTCGGCACGCTGA
>JBDTGE010000160.1:0-4030 GCA_039937575.1 Jatrophihabitantaceae bacterium | reverse complement strand
GCCCGCCGCGCCTCCATGATCAACTGCCGGTTCTGGTGCTATCTCGACCGGAACCCGCAGTTGATCATGAGTGGGGCGCCGGTGGCCTCGGCGTTTGCGAACGCGGCCGCGAGAGCTCAGTGCTCGGTGGCGCCCGGGTTGTCGGCCAGCCGCTTGCGGGAGGCGACGATCTCGGCCTCGGCCTCGACCCGCCCGACCCACGACGCACCCTCGACGCTCTTGCCCGGCTCGAGCTCCTTGTAGACCTCGAAGAAGTGCTGGATCTCCAGGCGGTCGAACTCGGGCACGTGATGGATGTCGCGCAGGTGCTCCAGCCGCGGGTCGGTGCACGGGACGG
Organism: Jatrophihabitantaceae bacterium; assembly: GCA_039937575.1. Classification (GTDB taxonomy): domain Bacteria; phylum Actinomycetota; class Actinomycetes; order Mycobacteriales; family Jatrophihabitantaceae; genus JBDTGE01. The sequence goes on along the minus strand of JBDTGE010000160.1, from coordinate 3,693 downwards.
CCAGCACCTTGTCGTCCCCGCCGGCCTCGTCGGTCATGCGGAACATGCCGATGGCCCGGCACCGGACGAGCACGCCCGGGAACAGCGGGTCCCCGTGCAGCAGGACCAGCGCATCGAGCGGATCGCCGTCCTCGCCCAGCGTGTCCTCGATGTAGCCGTAGTCGGCCGGGTACTGCGTCGAGGTGAACAGCGTGCGATCGAGCCGCATCCGGCCCGACTCATGGTCGACCTCGTACTTGTTGCGGCTTCCTCGGGGGATCTCGATGAGGACGTCGAACTCCACGGTGGTCAACTCCTTCGATGCGGTCCGGCGAGCTGCTGCACGCAGCGCCCGAGGTTAGTGTGGCCCATCGTGATTCGTCCGCGCTTGCGTACCGCCGTCCTTGTGCTGCTCGTCATCGTGCTCGGCAGTGGAGCGGCGACCGGCGGCTACTTCGAGACGCAGGCGCTGCGCCGGCACCACAACGCCACGGTGACCGTGACCCCGACCGTCCCCGCCGCGCTGGCCCAGGCCACCGAGCGACCAACGGCCGATCCGGTCGCGGCGTCCGGTCCGGCGGCGGTTGCGGCAGCCGTGACCCGCGCCCTCGGGTCCAGCGTCACGTCGGGCGGCCTCGGCGGGCGCCTGCTGGCCCAGGTCGTCGACGTCGCCACCGGGAAGGTGCTGTACTCGCGGCACGGCGCGACCGTGGCGTCACCGGCCTCGACGGCCAAGATCCTCACCGCAACCGCTGCCCTCGCGGTCTACCCCGCGTCGCATCGCTTCACGACGGCGGTCCTCGCCGGTGCTCCGGGAACGCTCGTGCTCGTCGGCGGGGGCGACCCGACGCTCACCGGAGCCGCGCCGGGACGGGCCGGGGCCTACCCCGGCGCCGCCCGGATCAGTGACCTGGCGGCGCAGCTGAAGGCGAAACACCTGACCGTGCGGCGCATCGTCGTCGACGGCGCGCTGTTCAGCGGACCGTCGGTGTCACCGCTGTGGGAGCCGTCCGACGTCCCCACCAGCTACGGCGCACCGATCACCGCGGCGATGATCGACGGCGGCCGCGACGCTCCGGGCGACGTCGTCCGCAGCTCCGCTCCCGACCTGGCGGCCGGCCGCGCGCTGGCCGTCGCGCTGGGTGATCCCGGCGTCCCGGTCACCCGCGGCTCGGCCCCGGCGGCGGCGCCACTGGCCAGTGTCGAGTCGGCGCCGCTCGCCGAGCTGGTCGAGCAGATGCTGGAGGCCTCGGACAACGTCATCGCCGAGGACCTGGCCCGGATGGTCGCGGTGGCCGAGGGCACGCCGGCCTCGTTCGTCGGCGGGGCCCGGGCGATCCGGACCGTGCTGCTGCGGCTGGGCGTCGACGTCGGCGGCGGGATGCACGACGGCAGCGGGCTGGCGGCGAGTGATCGGCTGAGCCCGGTCGCCCTGGCCGGTGTGCTGCGGCTGATCTCCGGGCCGGCCCACCCGGCACTGCACGTCGTGCTGGCCGGTCTGCCGGTCGCCGGGTGGTCCGGCACGCTTGCCGACCGGTACCTGAAGGGGACCTCGTCGGCCGGCGGCGCGGGCGTCGTGCGGGCCAAGACCGGGACGATCACCGCGGTCTCATCGCTCGCCGGACTCGTCCATGACCGCAGCGGTCACCTGCTCGCGTTCGCGCTGATCGCCGACCAGGTCGGGGCCTCGCAGGGCGGCACCGACGACGCCGAGGCCGCGCTGGACACGGTCGCGACCCGACTGGCCGCGTGCGGCTGCTCGTAGTCGGTTCGTCGCTCGCGCACAGGGGCGGGTGGGTAGTCTGCGGGCATGGAGCGAGGACGTCCGACAAGAGCCGGAGTGAACGCTCACCTCCGCTTCGTGGGCCACGCCGAGCATCGCCAGGGCGTCCTATGAGTGGTCTCATCGACTGGGACGTGGCGGCCCGCACGGCCAAACGGCTGAGCCCCGCACCCCCGAACATCTCGCGCTTCGACGCCGACGCCACCGTCGGTGAGCTGTACCAGGCCGCCGCGCAGGCCGCGGGCCACGTCGCCGAGCTGACCCACCTGAGCGAGCCGCCGGTCACCGCCGCGACCCGGGTCATCGACCGCGCGGGCTGGATCGACGCGAACGCCGGCGGCATGCGGGCGGTCCTCACCCCGCTGGTCGACAAGCTGGCCACGGAGCACTCCGTGGGGCGGATCGGCGAGAAGGTCGGCGGGCGGCTCACCGGCGTCCAGGTCGGCGCGGTGCTGGGCTTCCTGTCCGGCAAGGTGCTCGGCCAGTTCGAGTTCTTCGACCGCCCCGGTGGCCAGTTGCTGCTCGTCGCGCCGAACCTGGTTGCCGTCGAGCACCAGCTCAAGGTCGAGCCGTCCGACTTCCGGCTCTGGGTGTGCTTGCACGAGGTGACCCACCGGGTGCAGTTCACCGCGGTGCCGTGGCTGCGGCAGCACATGCTGGACGAGGTGAACGCGCTCACCAACTCGATGGAGACCGATCCGGCCGCGCTGCGGGCCCGGCTGTCCGCCGCCGCCGCCGAGGTGATCAAGGCGATGCGCGGGCAGGGCGAGGGTGAGGGACTGATGTCGATGCTGGCCTCGCCCGAGCAGCGCGCGATCCTGGACCGGGTGGCTGCGTTCATGTCGCTCGTCGAGGGCCACGCCGAGTACGTGATGAACGCCGTCGACGCCTCGGTGATCCCGAGCCAGTCGAGGATCGAGCAGCGCTTCGCGGCGCGGCGGCGGCGGGGCGGGAACCCGCTGGACCGCCTGCTGCGCAAGCTGCTCGGGCTGGACGCCAAGACCCGGCAGTACGTCGACGGGTCGGCCTTCGTGCGAGCCGTGGTCGACCGGGTCGGCATCGACGACTTCAACGCGATCTGGACGTCCCGCGCGACCCTGCCGACGAAGGCGGAGATCGCCGAACCGCTGCAGTGGATCGCCCGCGTCCACGCTTGAGTTCCGGGCGGGGACGCGTTGATGGGACCGCATCCGGCCGTCGCCGAGGTCCGTCACGCCGTTCGCGTCGCGCTCACCGAGGTCCCGGGCGAGTGCCCGGTGCTCGTCGCGTGCTCCGGCGGCGCGGACTCGCTCGCGCTGGCTGCGGCCACCGCGTTCCTCGCGCCACGCCTGGGCCGCCGGGCCGGCCTGGTGACGGTCGATCACGGACTGCAGGACGGATCCGCGGCCCAGGCCGAGCGCGTCGCGGCGCTCGGCTACGAGCTCGGCTTCGACCCCGTCGAGACGCTGATCGTGGACGTCGGAGTGGCCGGCGGCCCCGAGGCTGCCGCGCGCGAGGCCCGCTATGGCGCGCTGTCCGACGTCGCCGACGCCCTCGACGCCTACGTCCTGCTGGGCCACACGCTCGAGGATCAGGCCGAAACGGTGCTGCTGGGCCTCGGACGGGGTTCGGGCCCCCGCTCGATCGCCGGCATGCAGGCGGTCGGGGCAGGCCGCTACCTGCGACCGCTGCTGCAGGTGCGGCGCGCGAGCACCGTCGCCGCGTGCGCGGCCCTGGGCCTGCAGGCGTGGGAGGACCCGCACAACCTCGACCCGTCCTTCCAGCGGGTGCGCCTGCGCCGGGAGGTGCTGCCGCTGCTCGAAGCGGTGCTGCAGGGTGGCGTGGTCGAGGCGCTCGCCCGCACGGCCTCCCTCGTGCGCGAGGACCTCGACGCCCTGGACGCGATCGCCGCGACTATCGGTGATCAACTGCGAGAAGTGGTCGGCCGGCCG
>JBDTGE010000159.1:0-3127 GCA_039937575.1 Jatrophihabitantaceae bacterium | reverse complement strand
CGTTCGCCCCGACGTCGTACGCGCGGGCGCGGCTGTTGCGACAGATGCACGCGAGCGGGCTGCTCACCGAGCAGGAGGCGGAGCAGGGCATCGAACTGCTCGGCGTGGCTCAGTGAAGATGCGGACTCCGCGCCGAGTCCGTGTTAGCGTGAACTTCCGTGGATCGAACGCCTCAGACGACTAAGCATCTGTTCGTTACTGGAGGCGTCGCCTCCTCACTCGGCAAGGGCCTGACGGCATCAAGCCTCGGCTCGCTGCTCAAGGCCCGCGGCCTGCGCGTTACCATGCAGAAGCTCGACCCGTACCTCAACGTCGACCCCGGGACGATGAACCCGTTCCAGCACGGCGAGGTGTTCGTCACCGAGGACGGGGCGGAGACCGACCTGGACATCGGCCACTACGAGCGGTTCCTGGACACGGACCTGGTCGGTTCGGCCAACGTGACGACCGGCCAGGTGTACTCGAGCGTGATCGCCAAGGAGCGGCGCGGGGAGTACCTGGGTGACACCGTCCAGGTCATTCCGCACATCACCAACGAGATCAAGTCCCGGATCCGGGCCATGGCCGCCCCCGGGCCGGACGGCTCGACGCCGCACATCGTGATCACCGAGATCGGCGGCACGGTGGGCGACATCGAGTCGCTGCCGTTCCTGGAGGCGGCGCGCCAGGTGCGGCACGACGTCGGCCGCGACAACGTCTTCTTCCTGCACGTGTCGCTGGTGCCTTACCTGGCCCCGTCCGGCGAACTCAAGACCAAGCCGACGCAGCACTCGGTGGCCGCGCTGCGCAGCATCGGCATCAGCCCGGACGCGGTCGTGTGCCGCAGCGACCGGGAACTGCCCGACAGCGTCAAGCGCAAGATCTCGCTGATGTGCGACGTCGACCCCGAGGCCGTGGTGGCCGCGGTGGACGCTCCGAGCATCTACGAGATCCCGAAGGTGCTGCACTCCGAGGGGCTGGACGCGTACGTGGTGCGCCGGCTCGGCCTGCCGTTCCGCGACGTCGACTGGACGGTGTGGGGCGACCTGCTCGAACGGGTGCACCATCCGAAGGCCGAGGTCACCGTGGCACTGGTGGGCAAGTACATCGACCTGCCCGACGCCTATCTCTCGGTGTCCGAAGCGCTGCGGGCCGGGGCGTTCGCGCACCGGGCCAAGGTGAGCATCAAGTGGATTCCGTCGGACAGCTGTGAGACCCCGGCCGGAGCCGCGACGGCCCTGGCCGGGGTCGACGGGGTGGTCATCCCCGGCGGCTTCGGCATCCGCGGCATCGAGGGCAAGGTCGGTGCGTTGAAGTACACCCGCGAGCGCGGAATCCCGACCTTGGGACTGTGCCTGGGGCTGCAGTGCATGGTGATCGAGGCGGCGCGGAACCTGGCCGGCATCGAGCAGGCGAACTCGGCCGAGTTCGAGCCCGGGACCCCGGAGCCGGTCATCGCGACGATGGCCGACCAGGTCGACATCGTCTCGGGCCACGCCGACCTCGGCGGCACCATGCGACTCGGCGCGTACCCGGCGACGCTCACGGCCGGATCGGTCGTCGCGGGTGCCTACGGGAGCACCACGGTGTCCGAGCGCCACCGGCACCGCTACGAGGTCAACAACGCCTATCGCGACCGGCTCGAGGCGGCCGGGCTGCTCATCTCGGGTACCTCGCCGGACGGTCGGCTCGTCGAGTTCGTCGAACTACCCTCGGACGTCCATCCGTTCTACGCCGCGACGCAGGCGCACCCCGAGCTCAAGTCGCGCCCGACCCGGGCGCACCCGATGTTCCGCGGCTTCATCGCGGCGGCGCTGGACTACAACGCCGCCGAGCGGCTGCCGGTCGAGATTCCGGACGACGATGCGACGGCTGCGGGAACCTCGCCGCACATAGCGGTGGTCCCGGCCGCCTCGGTTGCCCGTTGAGCGCCGACTATCCGGTCACGGCGTCCGAGACGCTGTTCCAGGGGCGGGTCGTGGCGCTACGCCGGGACACGGTGCAGATGCCCGACGGCGCGCTCGCGGTACGGGAGGTTGTCGAGCACCCGGGTGCGGTCGGCGTGGTGGCGCTCGACGAGGACGTCAACATCGTCTTGGTCAATCAGTACCGCCATCCGGTCGGGCGGCGGCTGGACGAGCTGCCGGCTGGGCTCCTGGACGTCGAGGGCGAGTCCGCGCTGGACGGGGCCAAGCGCGAACTGGCCGAGGAGGCGCAGCTGGCCGCCGACGAGTGGCACGTACTCGTCGACCTGTACCCGACGCCCGGCATGTCCAGCGAGGCGATCCGGATCTACCTCGCGCGGGGGCTTCGGGCGCAGCAGCCGGACGCCGCGTTCCGGGCCACCCATGAGGAAGTGACGTTGACCGTCCGGCGCCTGCCGCTGGGCGAGGCGGTCCGTCGGGCCGAGGCGGGAGAGCTGACCAACGCCGCGGCCGTGGCCGGCGTACTGGCCGCCGCTCACGGCGCCGCGACCGGTTGGGCCGGGCTCCGGCCGGCCGACGCGCCCTGGCCCGCGCGGCCGGGCCGCTAGCCGTGGGCGCGAGCACGAAGACCGGGCGCGGGGCGCCGGCCGCGGTCGTGCGCTCCTATCTCGATCATCTCGCCGTCGAACGGGGTGTCGCCGCGAACACTCTGACGTCCTACCGGCGCGACCTGAACCGCTACCTGGAGTACCTGCCCACCCGCGAGATCGCCATGATCCAGGACATCGACGCGGCGACCGTCAGCGGTTTCCTGGCCCACCTGCGCGAGGGCGATGACGCTCACGTAGCCCTGTCCGCGACGTCGGCCGCCCGCGCGGTGGTGGCGGTCCGGGGGCTGCATCGGTTCGCCCTGCGAGACGGGCTGGTCGCGGTCGACGTGACCCGCGAGGTCCGGCCGCCTACCCCGCCGCGCCGGCTGCCGAAGGCGATCAGTCCGGAGGACGTGGAACGCCTGCTCGATGCCGCCGGTTACTCCCGGACGCCGCTCGCCATCCGCGACCGCGCGCTGCTCGAGGTGCTCTACGCCACCGGGGCCCGGATCTCCGAAGCGGTCGGTCTGGCCGTCGACGACGTCGACCTGGCCGACCGCAGCGTGCTGTTGGCGGGCAAGGGGGGCAAGCAGCGGCGGGTTCCGCTCGGGTCCTTCGCGGCCCGGGCGGTGC